>DAOSIN010000152.1:0-5264 GCA_035366675.1 Salinivirgaceae bacterium
AATGGAAAGAGTGGCAACACTTACGTTGGTGATATGAGTGGGGCAGGTAAAGATGACTCGACTGCCACCTCCACAGGTTTATACAACTCCTTCTTCGGCTATTATGCAGGGTGGGCTCATAAAAGTGGTGACAACAACACCTACTTAGGTTGCGCAGCCGGACGAAATAACGAGACAGGCGTAAATAACGTATATGTAGGATGTGATGCCGGATACAGTAGCAAAACAGGTAGCGGTAACGTATTCTTGGGATATTGTGCTGGGCGAAACGCGGATGTCAACAACAAGCTATACATTGCTAATAGTTCAAGCACACCACTCATCTGGGGCGATTTTTCGACTAGACAGTTGGCAATTCGTACAACAAATGCTAACGACTTTAATTTCTATGTATATGGCAGTGCTGGAGGTTCTTATGCATGGAATACCACTAGTGACAAACGTCTAAAAACCAATATTAAACCCCTACAAGGAGCACTACAAAGCGTGCTCAAACTGCAAGGTGTAACTTTTAACTGGAAAGACGAAACCGACTATCGCCCAGGACAAAATATTGGATTTATAGCACAAGATGTAAAAGAAATTTTTCCCGAAATTGTTAGCGGCGGCGGAAAAGACGAAGAGGGTAACGAAATATATTACTCTATTGAGTATGCAACACTTACACCTGTGTTGGTTGAGGCAATAAAAGAGCAACAAAAGATAATAAATGAACTTATTGAGGAGTTAAAAGCTGTTAAAGAGCAGCTAAAAAATAAATAATTTTTTTCTTTTATTTGATTTTTAGTAATTAGAAACGCTTTTCGAGGGCATGTCCTCAGAGAAGCGTTTTTTGCAATTAGCAATGCTTGCACTCGGTCGCTGAGCTTGCCGAAGCGGTGCACTGAGCTAAGTCGATGTGTGAGCGAAGCCGGAGTGAATAATTGTACACTTTGGCTCCGCTCAGTGCAAGCATTGCACATTGCTAATTGCTAATTGCTAATTGATTACGGCTTTGTAGAGTATTTCTATCGGATGCAATGCTTCTCTCCCCGTTCCATCGTATATCTGTTGACGGCAGCTGGTACCATTTGCCGCAATTATTGTCGTTTTGTCGCTTTGGCGAATTGCAGGAAAGAGGTTCAACTCCCCTATTTTCATCGACAGATTGTAATGCTCCTTTTCGTACCCGAAACTTCCCGCCATACCGCAACAACCTGAACGAATTATCTCAACCTTGTAGTTTTTAGGTATTTGCAACATCTCTATTGTTGCATTTGAGCCTGCAACAGCCTTTTGCTGACAATGGGTGTGAAGTTTCAAATCTTTATGCTCGTCTGTGAACAGGCTCTGCTCGATATTTCCTCGTTTATACTCCCTAACAATAAATTCATCAATCAACAAACAGTTTTCTGAAATGGCTTTTGCCTTGCGTTGCATTTCTCCTCTAAGCAATTGGGGATACTCATCTCTAAAGCTCAGAATAGCAGAGGGTTCTATGCCTACTAATGGTGTATCTTCAGAAATAATTGTGCTAAAAACATCTATCTGTTGTTTTGCAATTTTTGTTGCTTTTCGCAAATATCCTTTGCTAATATATGCGCGCCCACTTTGTGGATGCTTGACTGTCAACACATTGTAGCCTAACTTTAACAAAAGCATTATTGTTGCAATACCTACGTCAACATCGGTATGGTTAGTAAACTCATCTACAAATAGATAGACGTTACCTTTGCTCGCCTTGCTTTCTGTTTCTATTGATTTGATACTGCTTCTGAGTGTCTTAGGATTAACTTTTGGCAGGTCTCTTTTACCTGCAACTCCTATTATGCGCTTTATTGGGTTTGAAAACAACCTGTTTTGAGTAAAAAAATTTGACAGTGCAGGAGCAAATGACAATATTTTATTGAGCAGTGCAATATTGGCAAAACAACGTGTGCGCAACGATATGCCATATTCGTCGTGATAGTGTTGTAAAAATTCCGACTTAAATTTTGCCATATCTACGTTAGACGGGCACTCAGTCTTACAGGCTTTGCACGATATACATAAGTCAAGAATTTCAAACAACTCGCGATGTGCAAACGGATTTTTCTTTGTCGAGTGGGTAAGAAACTCTCTCAACAGGTTAGCTCTGCCGCGTGTCGAAGCCGATTCGTCTAATGTTGCCATATACGTTGGACACATATTCCCCGAAAATGTATTAACACGACGACAATCAGCCGAGCCGTTACACTTTTCAATTGCACGCAACATACCGCCTTGTTCCGAAAAATCGAAATAGCTTTCTATCTCCCTTGTTTGCTGATTTTCAGCGTATCGCAGGCTTTCGTCCATAGCCACGGGATAGACTATTTTGCCGGGATTTAAAATGTTATTTGGGTCAAATGCACCTTTTATTTTTTCCAAAAAGGAATAGCACACATCTCCAATCATAATTTTAATAAACTCGCTTCTGAGTCTGCCATCGCCATGCTCACCACTAAGTGAA
The DNA here is from genome assembly GCA_035366675.1 of Salinivirgaceae bacterium. Classification (GTDB taxonomy): domain Bacteria; phylum Bacteroidota; class Bacteroidia; order Bacteroidales; family Salinivirgaceae; genus JAAYQU01. Next base: position 2,471 of record DAOSIN010000152.1, read on the forward strand.
CCTTTGTATTTTTTTACCAAATAAGCAATATCTGTAGCTATTTTGCGAAATCGCACCCTGTCTGATTTGCTTTTTAAGTTTAACACAGGTCTTAAATGCAGCTCTCCACTACCGACGTGTGCATAAAAAACACAATCGGCTTGATGTTTATCTAAAAGCTTTTGAAACTCGACAATATATTCCGGCAACAATTCCACTTTTACGGCTGTATCTTCCATCACTGTAACAGGTTTAGCATCGCCCTCAATATTTGACAGCACGCCTAAGCCTGCTTTTCGCAACGACCACACTCTTGAAACATCGTTTCCTGTAACGACAGGATAATGATAACCCATTGAAACAGACTTAAAATGCTCGATTAGTTGCGACAGATCTTTTTGCAGTTTGTCGTTGTCGGCTCTTACTAATTCAATAATCAAAATGGCTTTTGGATTGCCTTTTATGAAAAACCTGTTTCGTTCTTGGTTTATGTTTTTCTTCGCAGCATCTAAAATTTTATAATCCATTAGTTCAACGGCACTTGGGGAGAATTTTAACGCAATAAGATTTCCTTGCAAAGCCTCCTCCAACGAATTAAAATGGACACATAGCAACCCAACATTTGAGTATGGCAAATCGACCAAATTTAGTTTAAACTCCGTGCCAATAGCTAATGTACCCTCACTACCAGATAGTATTTTGCAAAGGTTAAAACTCTCGCCACCGTTGGAATAGAGATTGCTTTTCGCCAACAGATCAATTGCGTATCCGTTGTTACGTCTATAAATCGAAGGGTCGGGATATTCTGAAATAATAGTATTTCTGTTGTGCTCGGATTTTAATATTTCGTCTAACTGTTGGTAAATCCTGCCCTCAAGACTGTTTTGTTCTCTTTTTTCTTCAAACTTCTCTTTGCTAATGCTTTTGAAAACCGCCGAAGAACCATCGCTCAATATCACTTTCGCTTCAAGCAAATGCTCCCGTGTAGTCTTGTAAACTATTGAACGTGAGCCACAACTATTGTTTCCCACCATTCCGCCGCTTGTACAACGTGATGATGTTGAGGTCTCTGGTCCAAAAAAGAGTCCGTGAGGTTTAAGGTATCTGTTTAGCTCGTCTAATATTACACCTGGCTCAACTCTTACCCATTTTTTCTCGATATTTAACTCTAATATCTTTGTTAAGTATCGTGAAGTGTCCATTATCAACCCATTACCTACCACTTGACCAGCCAAAGAGGTGCCTCCACCACGTGCTATTATCGGAAACTTATGGTTATGGCAAAATTCTACGATTTTTTCCATATCGGTGGCGTTTTTGGGAAACACAACCCCTGCAGGAATCTCGCGATAGACCGAAGCATCAGTCGAATATAAGAGCCTTGTTGTCGAATCTAATTTTAATTCTCCATCAATTAGAGGACCCAATTTTGATAATATTTCCGACATACGTTTGCAATAAAAGCACAAAGCTACAAAATACGATTCAAATTATGGAGATTGAGTTGCTTGTAAAATAATTTTGATGATATGGCGTAATTTTAATACATTTGTCACCATTTTAAAAAATTCATAGCTTTAGACAATTATAAAAGCCTGAAATCTTGTACTAAGTACAACATAATCAACTACAAAAAAAATAATCTATGATTGATTTTGATTTTTCAATACTACAGTGTCCTATCACTAAGGAGAATTTAAAACCACTTTCGAAAGATAGTGTTACTGAACTAATTAGCAAGTATGATTCCGATTTTTTGAAAATTGATAATATTACTGAAGGCTTTATTAATGAGAGTGAAAGCTATTTTTATCCTGTTTTTGAAGAAATTATACTTTTACTGCCTGTGTATGCACTTTTTATTGGAAAAGGTAAAGATACAAGAGACAAAATGGCTTTTGATAAAGAACGCGTTTTTAAGTATTATAATGAGATAAATTACAGTACTAAAAACAGTTTTAAAATATATGAAGATTCTCCAAAGTGGGTCGATTTTAGGGACGTTTCTGATGAGTATATACGAAATTCACTTACTAAAGCAAAAAAACACCTCAACCAAAGTGGTAAATATTTGCTTGATATAGCCTCTGGACCTATAGGTTTAGAAGAGTACATTAATCTGTCGGAGAATTTCGAATATCGTATTTGTGCCGATATTTCAGTTAATGCACTGATTCAAGCTAAATACAATTACAGACATAGAAAAGGCATTTATATTTGCGCCGATATATGCAATATCCCATTAAAAGAGAGCGTTTGCGACTCTGTATTATGTCAGCATACGCTTTATCATATTCCTAAAAATGAGCAAAAAACAGCCGTTAATGAAATGTACAGGGTAACAAAACCAGAGTGCAATATTGCAATTGTTTACTGCTTGTTTTATCATAGTTGGTTTATGAATATTACGTTGTTACCTGTTCAGTTGTACAGAATAGCAAGACACTTAGCAGGAAAGGCTTACGTTAGATTGTTTAAAAGTAAACCACGTTTATATTTTTACCCACACTCAATAGGTTGGTTTAAAAGAAACTTCTCTTTTAGTAAAAAAATGGAGTTTTACTGTTGGCGAAGCACTAATAAATATTTCTTAAACCTATACATACACAAATGGTTAGGAGGTAAAAAGATTTTGAATAGCCTAAGAAAAAGTGAAGATAAATATCCTAAATTTTGGGGATTATTCGGCGAGTACCCTGTAATTAAAATCAAGAAGTAGAAACCTCTCCTACTCAATTGAATATCAATATATTTTTACTTGGTAGCGTATTGATTTTTGTATTGTAAGTCTCTTATATTTAGCTTGTTATGCCTG
>DAOSIN010000153.1:0-5188 GCA_035366675.1 Salinivirgaceae bacterium
AAAGTTTACGAGTAATTAAAATGTAAGGGCAATTATGGCAAAGAGTATAGAGAAACTAATTATAAACAGCCCTTACGAAGAGCCAACTCAGTATTGGTTTTACGATCGGGAAAACCGTGATTTTCACATCAAAGAAGGTCGCCGTCCGGCAGGGTATGTTGTAGCTACGCCCAATTCGCAAGCATTTGATGATCCGGGTATTTTTGTAGAAATAGACATTGTTAACCAAATTCGCCCCCGTGTGAAATCGTGGCGTGAAGCCGGTTATCCGGGTGTTACCGGAATTACCAAAAGGCTTTTAGACCATTGGCAAGATCCCGAAGAACGGAAAGACCGCCGTTTTTTCTTTTGTCAGCTAGAGGCTATCGAAACCTTAATCTGGCTAACCGAAGCCCCAGCAGCCGAGAAAGTGGGAATTGATATAGAAAGCGATGGAGGAGAAATAGAACGCTGGTGCAGTAAAATGGCAACCGGTTCGGGTAAAACCATTATCATGGCAATGATTATTGCATGGAATTTTTTGAATAAGGTTACTAACCCAACCGATGCCCGTTTCAGTAAATATGCCTTAGTTGTTGCACCCGGATTAACTGTAAAAAGCCGTTTGCAGGTTTTGCAACCAACCAATAAAGGGAACTATTATGAAGAATTTAATATTGTCCCTGCTTCGCTTATGGATAAACTCCGTCAGGGGAAAATTATAATCCACAACTGGCATTCTTTAGCTTGGGACACACAGGAAAAGCTGGATGCAAAAGTAGCCAAAGGGCAGCTCCGCTCTGTTGACAAACGCCAACGGATGGAGATTAGCGGTGAGGCTTATGTAAAGCAGGTTTTGGGTGAAATGTCAAATGCCCGAAATATTATTGTTATAAACGATGAAGCCCACCATGCTTGGCGGGTAAATCCCGAAGCCGAAGGAAAATATCAACGTCTGGGTTCTGACAAAGATAGTGCAGAAGAAGCCACTATTTGGGTTGGTGGTTTAGACAGAATCCACAAACAACGTAATATATTGCGTTGTTTCGATTTATCGGCAACACCGTTTTCACCGTCAGGTAAAAAAGCAGCTGAAGAGTCTTTATTTTCGTGGATTGTATCCGATTTTGGGTTAAACGATGCCATTGAATCGGGGTTGGTAAAAACGCCCCGTGTGGTTATTCGCGATGACAGCGAGCGCACCAAGGAATTGAAGTCAAAGCTTTATCATATTTACATGGACGGTGAAGTAAAAGATAACATCAACCGTAAAGCAGACGAAACCGAACCTTTGCCCGATTTGGTTATAAACGCATATTATTTACTGGGTAAAGACTGGCAGGAAACCAAAAACGATTGGGGAAAGGCGGGGCATAAAGTGCCGCCCGTAATGATTACTGTTGCCAACCGCACAGAAACATCTTCAAGGATAAAATATGCGTTCGACCACAACCAAATATTAATACCTGAATTGTGCATACCTGAAAAAATACTGCAAATTGACAGCAAAGTTTTGGAGAGTGCCGAATCGGAAACCGAAGCCATTGAGATAATAACTGAAACAGATGATGAAAACGAAGAAGAAACAACATCAAAACTGACAAAGAAACAGCAAGCCGAATTACTCCGCCAAACTGTTGACACTGTTGGCAGGATTGGTGAACTTGGCGAACAAATTCAAAATGTGATTTCGGTTGGGATGCTTTCTGAAGGGTGGGATGCGAAAACAGTAACCCACATAATGGGTTTACGTGCTTTTTCAAGTCAGTTGCTTTGCGAGCAGGTAATAGGTCGAGGTTTGCGCCGTGTTTCTTACGATGTTGGCGACGATGGCTTATTCGAAGCTGAGTATGTAAATATATTCGGAGTTCCATTTACTTTCCTTCCACACGAAGGAGGAGACGGTCCGCCACCGCCACCGCCACCGCCAAAAACTAAAATCGAACCTGTTCTTGAAAAAGCTGAACATGAAATTATTTGGCCAAATATTTTAAGAATTGACCATGTTTATCGTCCTGTTTTAAAATTAGATTGGAATAGAGTCCCCACCTTGGAAATTGACCCATACGAATCAATCACCAAAGCGGAACTTGCTGCAATAATTTCCGGGAAAGCGAATGAAAAGTTAAAATCGCTTATTGGATTAGAGCAAATTGCTGAGGACACAAGAATTCAAACTATTGTTTTCAGAATTGCTTCATCTATTTACAATTCGGAAAAACGACCTGACTGGAAAGGCAGTAAAGAGATATTCTTAGCTCAGGTAGTCCGTTTGGTTGAGCAATTTATCGAATCGGATAAAATCACTATAAAGCATGATCTGTTCCATCAGAATAATTCTAAAAGGAAAATTCTTATCATGCTCAACATGAATAAGATTATTCAACACATTTGGACACAAATCAGATCTGAAAACACAGAACGATTAACAGCAATTTTCAATAAAGAAAATCCGATACGCTCAACCAGAGACATGAGGACTTGGTACACTAGCAAACCTTGCGAATGGGTTGCGAAATCACATATCAGCCATTGCGTTTATGATAGTAGTTGGGAGGCAAGCGAAGCTTACTTTTTAGAAAAATCCGATTTAGTAAAATCATTTGTAAAAAATGACCATTTAGGTTTTTTTATACTCTACAATTTTAACGGAGTAATTAGAAAGTATTACCCGGACTTTTTAATTCGTTTGGTAAATGGGGAATATTTGATACTTGAAACAAAAGGAGTTGATAATCAACAAAACCAGGCCAAACGAGAATTTTTAAACGAATGGGTAAATGCGGTAAATGTTCACGGTGGATTTGGAAAATGGAATTGGGATGTATCATTCCATCCGGCAGATATGGAAGAAAAGATAAAAAAATGTTTTAAGAAACAGTTAGCCTGATGGTATGACAGGTACATTTGCAAATCGCATCTGCCACCCGCATACCAAAATTTGCAAAAGAGCCTGGATCCCACGCTGACCGAAAGATTGGCAAATATAATAGATTGAAAATAAACAAAACCAGCAGGTAACATGGTGTATAAAACATTTGGCAAAATGTGCTAACTTTAAGAACACTACATTTAATAAACATCGAAACGGGTTGATAGGGAATCGCTTTGAAATGCCAAACGTTTCATATACCCAGCCGTTAGCAATAATTATAAAAACGATATCAAATGAACTTTAATAACATTAATAAAAAAATTGCACAAGGAGACTTGTTGCTTAAAACTATTTCTGACACAGACAGGAATTTCATCAATGGCTTATTCAGCGACAATGAAATAAAGAAATATTACATAGTCCCCAAAGAAGCACAACAAGACTATCGAAAACTGGTGGATTATTGGCTAAACGACATTAGGAATGGAGCTGGAACTTGCTGGGTAATAATAAAAAAGGGGCATGGAATATTTGCACGCGATCACCAAGTTGGTTTCGTAGCTTTTGAATTTAGAGACTCTTTAAAAAAAGCAAGAGTTAGCTATGCTATTTTACCTGAATACAGGCGAAAAGGAATAGCAACAAATGCTGTTAGACTTGTTATAGAAAACCTTAAAAAGGAAGGTGTCGAAAAAATCGAAGCAGATATTGATAGAGATAATTTGCATTCTGAACGTGTCGTTGAAAAATTAGGATTTTCGGCGAATAAAAAACATGCATTAATTGACCCTGAGATGATGCGTGACGGAGATATAAGAATTAGAGCATTATGGAAAAAAGAACTTCTTGAATCCTCAAAAAGTGTTACAAATGGACGAATTCCATTAGACGCTAATATAAATCAGATTATTCCAACCATTAATAGTGTTGTAGATGAAATTAATTCCAAAGGACAGCATCCAAAATTACTAATACGATATTTCTACCTTTTAGGTAGAATAAAGTTTCTTGAGCGAAATTTTGAAGAATGTAAAGAAGCTTTTGGACAGTGTAATATGATAACAATGAAAGAAGGGCTTCCTGACATTCACGAAATCTTTTATTGGTTTGCAAAAATTAATGAAGCAAAAGGAGAAAAAGAAACTGCAAAAATGTATTATGGATTCGCATTAGAAAAATTTAATGACAACCCAGACTACATAACACGAGCAGAAATTGAAAAAGAGATGAATAAATAACTACTACCAACAGCCAGTTTTGCGTCAGGCGGGTCGAATGTTCCCGTTCGACACCTTATTGTAAATTTGAGCTTTGTCGCTCGCTTGAGATTTTTGGGTAAAAGATCCCGCCCGAACGCAAAGCTGGTCAATCGCTACAGGCAAGTATAGACCGGCATCCTGCACAAATTCAACAATGGCAATAGTCATAGACAACATAGAGTTAGATGAAACAAACGTCGAGTTCAACAATGCGTCTGAATTTGTTAAGCACACAGACAGACTTGTTTATCTGACAGGAAAAGCAGGAACAGGTAAGACAACTTTTTTAAAATATCTTCGTGAAACCACAACAAAAAATACTGTAATTCTTGCCCCAACAGGTGTAGCCGCAATCAACGCAAGCGGACAAACAATTCATTCATTTTTCCAAATAAAACCGAGTGTTTATATTCCTAACGATAAACGATTAAGAACAAGAGCAGATATAACCGATACAGACAAAAGCACTATTTACGACCATTTCAAATATTTTAAGGAACGACATGAAATAATCAAAGGTTTAGAGCTTTTAGTCATTGACGAAATTTCAATGGTTCGTTGCGACTTGCTTGATGTAGTTGACAGATTACTAAGAGTATTTAGACATAGAGAAAGTGAACCGTTTGGCGGTGTACAAGTAATACTTATTGGAGACACATTTCAGTTGCCTCCAATCGCAGACTTTGAACAATGGAATTTATTACAGCCTTATTACCAAAGTCCATTCTTTTTTAGCTCAAAAGTTATTGAGCAAAACAAACCCGTTTACATCGAACTGAAAAAAATTTACAGACAAAATGAGCAAGAATTTATTGACTTATTAAACAGAGTTCGTATAAACCAAGTTTCAGCAAACGAACTGAATTTGCTGAACTCAAAATATAATCCAACTTTTTCGCCAAACGAAAATTCAAACTATATAACGATTGCGACACACAACAAGTTAGTTGATAGCACAAACCTTACAAAACTTGCTGAACTTCCAACAGAATTAAAACTATTTGAAGCAACTGTTAGTGGTGGAAAAAACGGTGATATTGACCCCTCAAATCGGTCATGTTGACCCCCTGAGGTT
>DAOSIN010000154.1:0-5186 GCA_035366675.1 Salinivirgaceae bacterium
TAATGTCTGTTGCGCGCTTAATTCCGTCTGCCAATGATTCTCTACAACCATAAAGGTTATCAAACTTTGATTTTGTAACCGAGTCGTTTACATTGATTGCAGGAAATAGTAGTTCGCCTTTTTCCATCATTTGATACAAACGATGTACTCCTGTGGTTGTCTCTTCCGAAACGCCTTTTAGCTCCTTAATTCGGCTGCTCCAGTAATTTGGAGATTCGACTAACAGGTTTTTCAACAGTTTCAACAGTTCAACTTCGTCTGGACCTCCTGCTTTACGATTTAATATCGAAGCGTTTTTTTCTGCTGCAACACCAGTGTGAACCATAAGCGTAGCGTCTCCACCATCATCAACTATAAGGTTTGGACCTTTTCCGTTAGGAAAATTCAATGCTTGAAGTGTACACCACCAATACTCCTCTAATGTTTCGCCTTTCCATGCAAACACAGGTATTCCAAGGTCAGCAATTGCTGCAGCAGCATGATCCTGTGTGCTAAAAATATTGCAGCTCGCCCAACGAACTTCAGCACCTAAGCTTTTTAGCACTTTTATCAATACAGCTGTTTGGATTGTCATATGTAACGAACCTGTAATGCGTGCTCCTTTTAAAGGTTTCTCAGCACCATATTTTTCTTTTAAAGACATAAGTCCTGGCATCTCGTTTTCTGCAAGTTCAATCTCTTTGTGTCCCCATTTTGCCAATGACATATCGGCAACTTTATAAGGGAGATTTGAATTTAATAATTTTGTCATCTTTTTTTATATTTTTTACTTTTGAATTACTTCTAATGCTTTTAAAAATGTTGGATCTATCTCATTCATAATCATATAGAAACCTCCATCATCGAAAATATTTCTAATAACAAGGGCTTTTACCTGTTTAGTAAGATATTTATCTCTCTTTGTTTTATCGTTTTGTGTGGGAGTAACTCCTTTTTTCTCGGCATACTCAATAAAACTGTTCATAATGTTCTCATTATCAAGATATTGTTCTAGTTTTTTTGCGTCTTTAAATTTAGTTAGTTTATCGCGATTTGCATCTGCATAATCATAAGAAAACTGATAATCGAGACCGCGTTGACGCACTTTAGCATAAAATTTCGACCCTTGTGATGTGTCAGCTGGAACAAAAATGTCGGGCATTATTCCTCCTCCACCATAAACTATTTTTCCTCCAGGAGTTGTATATTTAAGTGACTCATCGTGCTTAATACTATCTTCGGCTGTAAACTCGCCCCTTTCAAAGCGCCGTATTAAATCTTGAGCATAATCCTCTTCGTTGCTGTACGGTTTCTGAATTGAGCGACCTGTGGGCGTATAATATCTTGCAACAGTAAGACGCAATTCGCTACCATCATCGAAATAAAATGGTTCTTGCACCAGCCCTTTCCCAAAACTACGACGACCTATAATAGTGCCTCGATCGTTATCTTGCAATGCGCCCGCTAATATTTCGCTTGCCGAAGCACTCCATTCGTCTATAAGGACGACAACATCGTCATTTTGCAAATAGCCCTGTGCTGACGCATAGTAATCAAAGCGTGGACGCGCTTTTCCCTCGGTATAAACAATGATATTTCCCGCAGGTAAAAATTCATCGGCTATTCGTACAGCATCTTGCAACACTCCCCCACCATTGCCACGCAAATCCAAAATCAACTTACGCATGCCCTCCTTTTTTAATGTCGCCACTTTCTGCATAAACTCGCGATATGTAGTAAGACTAAACCGTGCGATTTTAACATATCCCACATCTTTGGTTACCATATAGGCAACATCAATACTGTTTATAGGGATTTTATCTCTAACTATGTCAAAATCAATGTTTTTATCAACTCCGGGTCTTACAACAGTAACCTTAACTTTTGAACCTTTTGGTCCTTTGAGCTTTGACATGATTTTTTCGTTGCTTATCCCCACTCCCGCAACAACCGAATCGTCAACCCTTACAATGCGGTCGCCACCACGAATACCGGCTTTTTCGCTTGGACCACCCGATATTGTTTGAATAACATAAACAGTATCGTTACGCAAATTAAACTGGATTCCAACACCCTCGAAATTTCCGCGTAATGGTTCGTCAGATTCTTCTCGTTCATCTGCAGGGATATACACCGAATGAGGATCCAATTGTTCTAAAATAGGTGTAATCGCGCTTTCCACTAATGAATCATAAGATATTGTATCAACGTAATTTGCCTCCAATTGTTTAAGAAAAATGTTTATTTTTTCGGGGCTATACTGTATTTTGTTGTTGGTTCTATATCCACCCAACAGATATTTATACATTACCATACCCAAAACAATACTTATTGAGACTATTAAAGGTAGAAGAATATGAAAATTGTTATTTTTTTGCATGCGGTGTTAATTAATCGTTCAAATAAAATTATTGATAGTCGGGTATATAAACCATCTCTATTCCTGCTCGTTCAAGTAATCGTTTCCCATCGTCTAATCTATACATATCTGAATATACGACTCGGATAATCCCCGATTGTATAATCAGTTTGGCACACTCGATACATGGTGCAGCGGTTACATACAAAGTTGCTCTGTTCGATGAGTTTGCGCTCTTTGCAATCTTTGTAATAGCATTCGCTTCGGCATGTAAGACATAAGGTTTGGTATTGCCTTGTTCATCTTCACAGATATTTTCAAATCCCGAGGGGGTTCCGTTATAACCATCGGAAATAATCATTTTATCTTTTACAAGCAAAGCACCTACCTGTCTTCTTTTACAGTACGAATTTTGTGCCCAAATATGAGCCATTTGCAAGTATCTTTTGTCTAATAATAGCTGTTTCTCTTTGTCTTGTTGTTTTCCCATAATTATCTAAAACAAACATAATTTACGGCATAAAACGTACCGAACTGTTTTTACGAACTGACAAAGATATGTATTTTTATAATAAGATTTCTATGGCTTTGTAGTTAAAATTGGGAGGTAAATTCAACTAGCAAACGCAATTTTTCGTTAAACAAAATTTCTAAATTTTTGGTTACTCTCTTGTACTCTACAAACTCTTTTACAATGTCGGCGATCATGCGTGAACCACCGCCCAATGTATAGTAGCCAACTTTCTCATACACGCTTTCCAACATTTATAGAATTGTGTGACTTTGCTCATGTATTATATACCCCACCTTGTTGCTTATTTCTGAGGATATTTAAGGGCTAAAACACCAGAGTTATCAAGATAACTTTAGCAAATCTTTAAAAACGTTAATATATTCACCCATTATATTATCATGGTGAGTGCTCATTCTGTACGCTTCATAAATCACTTTTTTCAGTTTGCTCAAATATTTTTTACCTTTTGGTGCATAAAAATCATTTTTATAAATATCAAGAAATTCTTTTCGGGAATTATACAAAAATGGTTCAACAAACAAATTAAAAATCATTTCACTTTCACCATTTTTGATATAAAACGGACCCACTATGTCTGTGTAAAAATTATTAATGGCTTCATCGGTAACATCAAACTCCTTTTTTAAAATTACACATATTTCAGTAACATGAAAATCTATTCGCTCAACATAAAAGGCTGAGAGAGCCAAATAACCTGTCAGCGTGTATGCTGCAACAATAAAATCGTCTTCAGTTTCAAACTCTAAAAACTTTTCAGGGTCCTCATCTTCAAGATTGCGATTTTTTGATTCTCTTTTGGCATACATAGTGAAATGATTGATAATTTCATTAATTTTATCACGATATTCTTTAATTTCATTCAAATGTTTTGTTATTGATTCACTTGGTTTTTCCATATTATTTATTGAGTTTTAAATTGATATAACGTTAATAGCAGTCAAAGTAGTGCGTGAACTCTTTAAATTCATGCAACTTTGCTTATTGTTTGCTTCTTCCTTTTTAAAGTTTATTTATGTTAGGATATAAAAAGTCAATCGTTTTGGTATGATTCATTTGGCTTTATTTTATTAATAATCAGTATTATGATTTCATAATAGATAGCCATTTATGTAACCATTTACTCCAATGACAATTTACAATTATTCCAAAATGGATAATATTGCTTACCATTTAACTAATTCGCCAAATTTATCATTATTGATGTAAAACATGTTGTGTTCAATTTTTCCGATAATTTCTTCAAAAGACATTGTTGCATTAGGATCACCCTTGAGACCTTTTCTTATTTGACCTATTCTATCAATATAACCTATTTTTCTTCCGCCTGAAATAACATTCCAATTTTCATCTATTTCAAATATAGTTCCTTTTGTAGGCCACGAAAAACCCATTACGCTACCTTCTTTGTCCCCGATTACACGTCCTGCAAAAGGGCATTTTCCTGTATCATTTATATTCTCTTCTGCACTATTACTGCTTGCTGAAACGTAGGAATCGTCTTTGTAAACCAAAACAAGAGGAGCGAAATTTATAAATTTAAAGTTATCAACAGGAACTATTTCTGGTTTAATTTTTGACAAAAGAAAAACCAGAGGATCTCCAGGAACTGTCATACACATACACATAATACTACCTACGCCCCCTAATTTGACTATCTTTAATACTTGTGCAACAATGACAAATATCAATAGCCAAATAGGGGCAGAAATTGGAAAAAGCAACGGTGCAAAAAACGGCATTCCTTCTGGCTGAGCTATAAGCATAGGAATCATAACAACTAAGCCGGTACACATGCTTCTAAGGGTATTTATCCACAATGTTTCTTTAATCAATAATCCTTTAAATTTTTTAAACATAATAACAAATTTTAATATATTCCTACTCGTATGGCTTTTCGGATAACGCCCCGTTTTTTTAAGTGAAATCTGGTCTCCACTTTTAGAATTCAACTATACATTTTGTCACTTTGGGTGGTCAGCCCATTAGCTCTCGCAGACCACATTAGTTATTTAATTTATTAAACTTGCTTGGTAATATCGGTTAGGCATATACTCTATCCCGAACCCAATTTTCGCTTTTTTTGGTTATATGTTTGCCAAATCCCTTTGTAGCGTTAAAAACAAATATATGTAATATAATTGAAATTGCACCTTTATAAAATGCAATAAGTATAATTTTGGGTTGGTATGTATTACATAAATCTTGTAAAATGCTTAAAATCAATTTTTGTGAACATTTTCTAACTTTTGAAATTACACACTAAAAAAACCGTAGTCAAGTTTCATGCTATCGACAGAAAAGTGTTTTTTCTAA
>DAOSIN010000155.1:0-1308 GCA_035366675.1 Salinivirgaceae bacterium
CAATGAACAATGAGCAATGAACAATTGTCTGACTTTCAGTCAGTTAATTTCTTGGATTGTGTGTTTCGAGTTAAGTGGTTTTCTTGTTTTATACCAATTGTACAAACACTACAGCGAAATTTGGGCTATAGCATGTGTCCAATCGGTATTAATTGCTCATTGCACATTGCTAATTGATATTCATTCAACGTGTAACACCAACCCTTTCAGATATTCGCCTTCAGGATGAAAAATGCTGATTGGATGGTCGATTGGTTGCGACAATTGGTGCAGTATACGCACATTGCGCCGTGCATTTGCAGCCGCTACGAAAATTGACTTCTTAAACTCCGCCATGCTTACAGCTTGCGAACAGCTAAACGTGAAAATTATACCGTTGGCTTCTATCTTTTCCATTGCAATTTGGTTAATACGCTTATAGCCTTTCAGGGCATTGTCTATAGCACCGTGATGTTTTGCAAACGCGGGCGGGTCAAGAATAATGAGGTTGTACTTCGAACCGAAATTTGAGAGATAAGTGAAAGCGTTATCCTCAATTGCTCGGTGGTTATTGGCTTCTGGGAAATTCAGTGCTACGTTCTGCGATGCTTTGGCTACTGCTGTTTTTGAACTATCTATTGTATCGACATTCAAAGCGTTGCCAGCCAGTGCGTAAACGGAAAATCCTCCTGTGTAGCCGAACATATTACAAACGGTACGCCCTGCAGCGTATTGTTTTAGAAGTTGTCGATTCTCGCGTTGGTCAATAAAAAAGCCTGTTTTTTGACCCTCAATCCAGTCAACAATAAATTTATTGCCGTACTCTAACACAATTCCATTTTCATCGGCACCCAACCAAAAGCCGTCTGACACCTCGTCTTTAAAGGCTGCTGGCATAGTTTCACTGCTTTTATTGTAAATGGTTTTTAAATTTCTACCATAAATTTCTATCAAAGCATTCTTAATATGCTCGCGTTCGCTCCACATTCCGATACTGTGGAACTGCACTACTGCTGAATCTCCGTAGATGTCGATAATAAGCCCGGGCAAGCCGTCTCCCTCGCCATGTATCAGCCTATATACGTTGGTTTCTGGCGTTCTGCTTAGCATTGCCATGCGTAGATTGTGGGCAGCCTTAACTTTGTTTAACCAAAAGGTGTAGTTAATTTCAGCTTCTTCAAATGCAAAAATTCTAACTGCTATTGAAGGTCCATCGGAAAAGTGACCCAAGGCTAAAATCTCCCCTCCGTGGTCGATAATGCGTACAATAGAGCCATCTGTTATGTTTTTGTCGCATTTATCGATTGCTCCTGTAAAAATCCATGGGTG
>DAOSIN010000155.1:1318-2984 GCA_035366675.1 Salinivirgaceae bacterium
GTTTTATAGCATGCTCTTTTCCTCGCTTTATGGTGATTGTAGGGTATTTATTGCTCATTGGTGGTTGTGTTAAATCGGTTTTTATTAGTAGTTATATTTGAGTTTTTGACTAACTCTTCCTGCATTTTTTTGAGTTCAAAATATAGCAGATAGCAAATCCATGCATCGGTTGCTGCATAACGTATTTGAGAGGCTTCAAGTATATCGTTATCCCAATTTGAAAGTTGTTGCCTTTTACTGATTTTGATTTCTAAAATACGTGCTGCTAATTTCCTGACACTTAGATCATTGATTTGAAGTTGTTTCGCTATTGTTTGCAAATCAACAAATCCTTTTGGATTAAAAGGACGTAGCTTTCTTAATCCTTTAAGATCGTCATGAACGGCTGCACCGGCTTTTATTATATTCTCATTTTGCAATATCTCCCTTAACTGTTCTGCAAATCCTATCTTGTTGATTCTAAACAGATAAGCCCTGTTTCCATCGTAAAGTTGCAAAAGGCTGATATTTCGTTTTTCACCTTTTTTAAATACGGGTCGCGTTTCGGTATCAAAACCTAAAACTTTCGATTTTGAAATCTCACTTACAACTTTATCTAAAAAGAATAGGTCGGAAACGACAACTATCTCACCCTCAAACGATTTCAATGGTAGCTGGTCTATAATGTCTCTTGTAATCTCTTTATCGAAATCAATCATCAAATATGAGTTTTTAATAATCTTCGGTCACCTTGAAGACAGGTTCTTTCGAAAATTTGTTGTCAAAATACAGATTATGCATTGCTCGCAAAGCATTTAGCAATCGCTGTCCCCAATAATCTTCAAAATTATGTTTTACCTCGCCAACAGCTTCGACAATTGCGTCATCTATGCCGAATGCTATCAACTGCGTAAAATCTTTGAGATCTTGATAGACGTCTGCCAAATTTTCCGAGAGCGATTCGGTTGCTCCATCCCCAAAACGGGTAAACTGCTCGGCATATTTGTCGTTTTTGCCAAACAGCTTTGAGAGTTGCAGTTTTACTCGCGTCCACTCCTCCTCTGTGACAAATTTTTCGACTGCTTCGCGGTCATAATCATCAAAACTTGGCAAACTAAAGGCTCTGACATATAGCATTGGCATTAGTTGTAACGAAAATGTTGCAAAACCGTATGGCGTAAACTGTTCTAAACTGTTTAGTGCCCTGCAATATTCAGCAGACATGGTGACGAACTCTGTTATCAATCTTTCATTTATCTCACTGTTATCCATATAGTTTCTATTTTGTTTTCTTCTTTTCGTACTCTCCTTGACTGTTTTTATATATCGAATTATTATCCAACAACCACTGTAGAACGTGTAAAATATAGTTCTCTTCGTAATGCAACTCATCAACCAAATTTACTAACTTCATTGGCTTAACATCAAGCAAACCGAGTATTTCCTCTTTTATCTCTCCAAACGACTTGACTGATACCGAATTTTTACGATTTTTGAGACAAATATCGCACTGCTCACAATTATTGGCTGATGTATCTCCAAAATATTCTAACAACAGACGACTACGGCATATTTGAGTCGATTCTGCATATCTTATCGCTGCCTCAATCTTCTCCTGATAATTATTTTTGCGAACTTCGTAGTGTTCCTTGGAAATATAGATGCTTTTGATATCGAGTCTCTCCTC
>DAOSIN010000155.1:2994-5178 GCA_035366675.1 Salinivirgaceae bacterium
CAGTCATCACAATTTGCGGTTTGTCAAGACGAGGTATATAATCAATAATTTTCATTTTATCCAACGTTACCAAATATTCGTGCACCGTTTCAACACTGCATTGAGCTTTCAATGCCAACACGTATTCATCAACAGCGGCATACTCCTGAAACAAGCCTGTGTAGCTTCTTAGCAGAAGCTTTATAAATGCATCGAACTGCAACTTATCGACCTGAAATTTATACAAATCGTTCCTATTTACAATAAATTTTACTCTCGGTGGAATATTTACCTCCTCGGTAACTGCAATATATCCCTCCATCTCTAATATTTTAAGAGCGTTAAGGGCTTTTACCGCACTGTATTTGTATTTTGTAATAAATTCACCCAACTCAAAGTTATATGAGAACCCTTTGCCTGCACCAAGAGGGATTTGGAGAAATGCACCTATACTTTCGTAAACCTCTTTAATAAAATCTATTTCAGGATATGAGTTTGTAAGATTTTGCCTAAGCTTAGCCCTATCGTGACGATTGTAGAGTAAAATTGCATGTGCTTTTTTCTCGTCTCGCCCTCCCCTGCCCGCTTCCTGAAAATATGCTTCTAACGAGTCAGGCAAATCTAAATGTACAACATAGCGCACATCTGACTTGTCGATACCCATACCAAAGGCGTTAGTCGAAACTATTACTTTTGTTTTGTCGTCCTTCCACTCTTGCTGTTTCAGGTCGCGAAGTTCGGGCGACAATCCTGCATGGTAATAATCGGCGGATATTCCGTTTCTCATCAGAAATTCAGCAGTCTCTTTAGTTTTGCGCCTGTTGCGGACATAAACAATGCCTGTCCCCTGATTTCGTTTTGTGATTTTTAGCAGATCGTTATCTTTGTTCTCGCTCTCTTTTACCCAGTAAACCAAGTTTTTACGCTCAAAACTTTTCTTGAAAACGTTTTTTTGCTTAAACATTAGCTTATCTTGAATATCGTCAACAACTTTCGAGGTGGCTGTAGCCGTAAGTGCTAAGACAGGAATATTGGGCAATAATTGTCTCAGATTGGCTATCTTTAGGTATGCAGGTCTAAAATCGTAGCCCCACTGAGATATACAGTGAGCTTCGTCAACAGCAATAAGATTAACATTCATGTCTGGCACACGAGCTTTGAAAATTTCTGTGCCTAATCTTTCCGGAGAGACATACAGAAACTTAATATCGCCGTAAACGCAATTATTTAGCATGATATCTATCTCTTGTTTCGACTGTCCGGAATAGATCGTATAAGCTTTAATATTCTTATTTTTCAGGTTTTCAACCTGATCTTTCATAAGGGCTATTAATGGAGTAACAACGATACAAATCCCGGGCTTTGAAAGTGCTGAAACCTGAAAAGTTATGGACTTGCCGCCTCCTGTAGGAAGTAACCCGAGAGTATCTTTGCCAGAACAAGTGGATTCGATAATTTCTAATTGCAATGGTCGAAACTTATCGTAACCCCAATATTCTTTTAAAATACTCTCGTACTGGTTCATATATTTTTTTCGTAGTAATGATTGTAAAGACGTTGTTACCTATTTGCAAATATAGTAACAATATGTTTAGTGATAAAGAGGATTAAGAGTTTCAGATATTGGTTTTATTATACCAATTTTAATTTTATATAATTCATAATCCCGTAGGGATAAAATTATTATAGCCCTATGAATACCAAAGGTTTACCCAACCCTATAGGGGTGACATAATTGTTCCGCCAATTTCAATAAGCTATTTCACCCTTTCAGGGTTTATATATCGTTTTCATATTTTTTTATAGATGAAATTTGCAAAGACTTTACTGATTAAAAGCAAAAGAGAGGAATATAGGATTGAGCAAGTTGGAGTTTTTGGCAAATCAGGATTGACTTATATGGCAATTGAACCTGAGTTTGTTAAGCAAGAGATGAAAAATATTCTTCCAAGATATAGAAGAGTTGATATCTTCAACTCTAAATAAAAAAGAGGTTTTTTATTTTACCTCACTGATTCATTTAAAATTTGCACATATTCATCCTTTTCAGGATGGAAATGGAAGAGCTGCACGATTAATTGAAAAGTGGTTTATCTCAGAGAAGTTAGGCCATAATTATTGGAAAACACCATCAGAGGAGTATTATAAAGTAAATCAAGCAAGATACTACGAGACAATAAATTTGGGAGTTAATTATTACGAGTT
>DAOSIN010000156.1:0-5131 GCA_035366675.1 Salinivirgaceae bacterium
CTTCACAAACCTGCGAACAAATTACCAAACTTATAGCCGATTTGGAACAAAATGCAATTGTTTCGTATGCTCATTATACAATGAAGACTGAAAATTGCGAAAACGCTATTTGGGAACAAATTGGAGATTTATGCGTAAATAGCTACGGAAGCTGTTTTTTCGTGAAAGTAATTGACGAAAACGACCTAACCGACTTAGAGAAGATTGTCGCCGAAACAAAAACTGAATTGATAAGGCAAGACACATATATGCCAAAATGGTTTGAACTAAGAGCAACAAAAAGCTCCAAAGGAGATGCCTTAAAAATGGCAAACTACTTCCACGAAACAGGACTTTTTCATTGTGCCGAACCGGGAATATCCAAATATTCTGTTGAATAAAAAATTTTTACAAGGAACCAAAGAGGTTGTAAAACACTAAAAGAGAGAAGATGAACACATTAAAATCTATTTCCTCTAACTTAAAAACATCACAGCTAACAAAGGTTATAGTTATTCTGACATTAGGATTTTCTATAAAACTGCTACTCAGTTGTACCCCTCATCCTTCCGAGCCTATTGAAATGAACTTCAATAAAATCAGTGTTCATGGTATTGATAATAGCGATAAATATCTTAATAATCGCAAATATGTTGATACGATGTATTCAAATGCTGTTGCATTTACGCTAAATCTCTTGGATACAACATATGGCTATAGCATATATTGTGCTAACAAAGCTTTAAGAACTCTCTCATTCGCTCCCGCCATGGCAACCTCCATTAGCATAAGTTACATTCCTGTTAATAGAGTCACGCAAATAAAAATTACTACACTACTCGATATCGACGATGACATAAAGGCTGGCGATGATATAACTGATATTTTTCTATTTGAAAATGATAGAGACGGCTTTTTATATAAAAATATTAACAGTGCTATCACTAAATTAAATGGGAAGCAGTCATGTGCAAGCCGTTCGATAAACGCAATACTAACCGTTGCAGCAAAAAGACCAACGCTACAACTAAATTTTCAAGTCACTTTAGATAATGACATTGTACTATCTGTTGATACAGATGTAATTACAATACTAAACCCAACTGGATTATGAAGATAATTATTGCTTTTTTTCTCACTCTGTGGTGTATCGGTCTGTCGGCTCAGGGTTTTAACATGAGAAACAAAGAGGTCTCTTTCTCTTTTGGTTTTTTGAATTATGACGTTAAAAGGTTGCCGGAGAATGAGAACTTAGACTTTCTTAACTATGAAGACACATACCCCGGTATTCCTGACGATGCAGTTGTTAAGTTTGGTTTTAGTTTCGATTTTTTTGAAAGAATGTCATTCGACATTAAAGCGGTTTTGATGTCGGATTTGGCTCCCAACTGTTATGATATTTCCACCCATTATTCTCTTAATAAAATGTTTAGTATAGGCTTGGGTTCGCAACTTTACAAGTTATATATCACTGGTTTTGAACAGTTTCATATACAAAACTTCCCCGATTATCACTTAATGAGCGAAAATGTACAGCAGTTTGAAACTCACGATTTAGGATTTTATCTATCGCCTGTAGTTAAGCTCGTTGAAAATGAAAGATTTAAAATGCGGTTTGATTTTAATGTCGGTTTGGCAACTTTCTTAAAGGAAAGTACTGGTTTTCAACACAAAAGAAAACTTTCCAATGAACGCTTAGTTTACACCTACAACACAAAAATATCGTATCAGCCATTTTTTAATCCAAAATTTGATATGAGCTTACGTGCTTTCAAAATCAAGGGAACATCTGTGGGATTTTTGCTAAACTCTAACTACCTTATTGGCAGAAGAAGTATGAATTACAAACGGACAATTCAAAGATGGACAGCAGATAACGAAACAAGTGAAGATATTAAATTGAAAAAACGCAGATACACGCGATTTGAGGCGAATATAGGATTATACGTTAAATGGTAAATTAATGCTGTACAGACTATGATAAAAAACACATTTAAATCAAAATCATTCCATTTGAGGGCACCTTTACTAATAAAAGTAATATTTGTTCTGACATTAGGATTTTCTGTCAAACTGTTTGTCAGTTGCTTTCCTCCCAACACAATTGAAATGCATTTCAATAAAATCGAAATTTATGGCATCGATAATAGTGGCATACGTGCTTGTGGTCACATGGTTGATACGATGTATGCAAGTGCAGTAGCCTTTAAACTCAATCTAATGGACTCAACACACGGCTATTATTCGCACAAAAGTAACTATGCTTTAAGTTCTCTATTTTTTGCGCCAGCCATGGCATTTACTGTTAGCAATAATTATATCCCTGTTAATAAAGTTGCACAGATAAAAATTACAACACTGCTCGATATTGACGAGAACATAAAGGCAGGCGAAGATATAACCAATTTAATTCTATTTGGAGGAGGCAATTTTGAATTGTATTATAACGTTAACAGTGCTATTTCTACGTTAAACAAGGAACAGTCAGCAGCAAATAGTTCAATAGTCATGGTATTAAGCATTTCAGCGAAAAAACCGACACTGCAATTAAACGTTCAAGTCTCTTTAGATAACAACTCGGTGTTATCGGCTGACACTGACGTAATAACAATATTAAACCCTCCTGAATTATGAAGATAGTTTTTGCAATTTTCCTCACTCTGACGTGTGTAAGTTTATCAGCTCAGGGATTTGATATGAGAAACAAAAGGCTTTTCTGTTCTTTGGGTGCTTTTGGTTATAACGTTGAAAAATCGCAGGAAAAAGAAAACTTAAATTTTCTCGACTATATGGGTATAGACTCCGACGACTTAAGCGGTATAGTCGTTAAGTATGGTTTTAGTTTTGATTATCTTGAAAAAATGTCTGCCGACATCAAGGGGATTTTGATGTGGGGTATAATTCCCGACAGTTATGATATTTCCACACACTACGCTATTAATAACATGTTTGGCATAGGTTTAGGCTCACATCTTAACAAGTTCTATATCACAGGTTTTGAACAGTTTCACAAGCAAAATTTTCCCGACTACTATTTAATTGACGAAAATATTCAACAGCTTAAAGCCCATGATTTGGGATTTTTCATATCGCCCAAAATCAAACTCATTGAAAAAGAAAAGTTTCAAATGAGCTTTAGACTCGATGCAGGAGTCTCATCTTTCTTAAAAGAAAACGCCGTTTTTTATCACAAAAGGAAGCTATCTAACGAACGATTATTTTATACTTACAACACAAAAATATCTTTTCAACCCTTTTTTTATCCAAAGTTTGATATGAGCGTACAAGCTTTCACTATCAAGGAAACTGCTGTAGGATTTTTACTAAACTCTAACTTTCTCATTGGCAAAAGGAGTATGAATTACAAACGGACAATTCAGAAATGGACTGCAAATAATGAGATTAGTGAAGACATTAAATTAGACAAACACAAATATTCTCGATTTGAGGCAAATATCGGATTTTATATTAAATGGTAAATTAACACTGCACAACATTATATAAAAATCACTGTTTATAAACAATTATGTAAATAAAATAACAAACCCATAAAATTTCAATATTATGAACAAAAAATTATTATCCGAAGTTGCAAAGCTTCAACCCGAAATGAAAGAGTGGATGGATTATATGCACCAAAATCCTGAACTAAACATGGAGACTCCCAAAACAGCCAAATACATTGCCGATAAACTAAAATCGTGGGGCTACGATGTTGTTGAAGGCATTGGCGGAACAGGTGTTGTAGCATCTATGACCGTAGGCAACGGGAAAAAATCTATTGGTATGCGTGCCGATTTTGATGCACTACCCATATTAGAAGACAACGATTTGGCGTACAAAAGCAAAATAGAGGGCTGGTCGCACCTTTGCGGACACGACGCACACGCTACAATGTTGCTTGGTGCAGGAAAATACTTGGCAACAACCAAAAACTTTAACGGAACCGTTCGCCTAATCTTCCAACCCGGCGAAGAGACAATGCAAGGAGCTCCAGCAATGGTTGCAGACGGTCTGTTCAAACGTTTCCCCGTTGACGCAGTTTACGGAATGCACAATATGCCCGGTTTACCTTTAGGAAAATTCCATTTCCGCGAGGGCGAAACAATGGCTGCCGTTGATAACTGGGAGATTGAGCTTACAGGTAAAGGCTCACACGGCTCAATGCCTGAGCTAAGTATCGACCCATTGGTGTGCGGAGCTTCGCTGGTAATGGCACTACAAACCATTGTAAGCCGTAACGTGTCACCATGGAAAAACTCGGTGGTAAACGTGGGAGCATTTCAATCGGGCATAGCAGGTAATGCTGTTCCACAGAAAGCTATCTTGCGTTTGAGTATCCGTAATATGGAGCCTGACCTTCGCATTATGGTTCTTGATAAAATCCGCAAAATTACAAAAGCGCAAGCCGAAGCGTTTAACTGCCAATACGAAATCCACGAGGGCGTTGCAGGAGCAGTTTTAATAAACACTCCCGAAAACACCAAATGGGCAGCAAACGTAGCAAAAGCCACCTTTGGCGAAGATCAAGTTGTGGAAAATATGCACCCCTACATGGGTAGCGAAGATTTTGCCTTTATGCTAAAAGAGAAAGCAGGAACATACTGCATGATTGGCAACGGCGACACCTTTATGGTGCATCACCCCAAATATGTTTTCAACCAAGATATGCTTAGCCGCGGCGCAACCTACTGGGTAGCTCTGACGGAAGATTATTTGAAATAAAAGAAAACGGGGGATTTTTTCATCCCCCGTTTTTTTTGAAAATATGGCTATTCTCAACACTAGTTTCGTCATGAATAAAGGATAAAAAGATCCACTTTGTTGATAACCCTGTTAATAAGTAATTCATTATTATCAGTCCCCCATAAGTTTTATAGTTAACTTTGTAGATGTGTTCGGTTCTTATATCGATTAAAAGGGAACCCTGTGAGAATCAAGGACTATCCCCGTAGCTGTAAGTTCCAGAAAAGGGTTTTATCAAACTTGCCACTGTTCCGATACACTTAGAATGGGAAGGCGATAAAAACCGGAACAAGTCAGAAGACCTGCCGAATACGGAGACATCGTAGCTTTCGGGTCGAAAAGCAAGAGAGGAATTACCACTGTAATTATTCTTTTACATTCCCGCAGGTTACCATTTATTAACTTT
>DAOSIN010000157.1:0-5129 GCA_035366675.1 Salinivirgaceae bacterium
ATTGCAAAATCTGTTCTATATTAATACAGGAGCCACAGGATTTTTGACGGGAGCGGGTGCTCATCTTTACGCTGTTGCATTAATAGTTGGTGTCACTGGTGGAAATATTTTTTATTCGGAGTGGCTGTCAGCTCAATTTCCGGTAATGATAGTGACCGTGATCTTGGGATATATTGTTGCCACAAGAATATTTTTTCCACTTAAACCAAATGAAAGAGTTCCACAAATAGAGGGTGGTATGGAACGCCTTAAACAAGAGTACAAAAAGCTCGGGAAAATGAGTTTCTCTGAAAAAAAAGCAATTTTTATTTTTGTATCTATACTACTTTTATGGTCAACCGACAAGTTGCATGGTATAAGTCCAACTGCTGTTGCATTTGTAGGAGGAATAGTAGCCCTTTTGCCTCGCATAGGCGTAGTAAAATGGAACGAAGTTGATATACCGTGGCACCTTATGCTATTCTCGGCAGGAGCATACACCTTAGGGACAGCCTTTTCCCATACAGATTTACCATCACTAACGGTAAATGCCTTTTTCAACTTTTTGGGGATAGGAAACGAAACGTCATTTTGGAAACTATACTTATTATTAACAGGTTTAATGACTTTAAGCGCAGTGTTTTTTCAATCAAAAACAATGCGAGCGATGGTGTTTGTTCCAATAGCAATAGGAGTGGCTACTCGGTTTAATTTCAGTGTAATAAGCCTTGCGCTGCCAGTTGCTTTTATGATAAATCATGTTTATGTGCTTCCATTTAACAGCAAACCCGCTGCGCTATTATACGAAACTAATCACTATAGCATTGGTGATTCGTTTAAATACGGAATGACAATGATGATAATTTCGTGGGTAATAAATATAATTGCAGGTGAAACCCTATACCGCGCATTGGAAATTACGCCCAACGGCGTATTTGGCTTATTTTAAACATACAATCCACAAGGTGTTAAATTAAATTGTAAAAGAGTTTGGCATATGGCAAAATATTGAGTAGTTTTGTTGTCGAATTAAACAAAACAAACTATTAATAACACAGTATAAGAAGCTGCCTAAGGTTTTTTATAGCAAAGATTATCGGGTAAACAAAGTTTTAATGACGTACCTGAGAAAAGGCGAAGAAATCTTTAAGCAGTTTTTTTTCATTCAAATCGAGTCACTTATGGCAGAAAAAAACAAATTAATTGAGAAAGAGAGTGTAGTAATCCGGTTCTCAGGCGACTCAGGCGATGGGATGCAGTTAACCGGAACACAATTCTCGAACACATCAGCCCTTTTAGGTAATGATGTTTCAACTTTTCCTGATTATCCTGCGGAGATTAGAGCTCCTCAAGGTACAGTTGGCGGCGTATCAGGATTTCAATTGCATTTTGGCAATGATCAAGTTACAACCCCCGGCGATTTTTGCGACGTCTTAGTTGCAATGAATCCTGCGGCACTTAAAGCAAATACACGCTGGATAAAACCGGGAGGGACAATCATTGTTAATATTGATGCATTTATTGATAAAAACATAGAAAGAGCTGGATATAAAGAAAATCCACTCCCCGAGTTCAAAAAGGGAGATTTTAATGTTGTTGAAGCACCAATTACAACATTAACGCAAGAAGCGCTTAAAGATATTACCACAGACAACAAAAGCATTTTGCGTACTCGTAATATGTTTGCTCTTGGTATGACATACTTTATGTTTAACCTTCCTCTAGAACACACTTTTACTTATTTGAAAGACAAGTTTGGGAAAAAACCCGATGTAATGAATTCAAATAAGCTTGTTTTAGAAGCTGGATATAATTACGCTGAAACAATTGAGGCACTTGCGAGCAGGCGTGTAAACGTTGCCCCTGCAAAACAAAAGCCCGGAATATACAGGAATATAAATGGTAATGTTGCAACAGCTTGGGGACTTCTTGCTGCAGCAGAAAAAGCCAACTTAGAACTTTTCCTTGGATCGTATCCTATCACTCCTGCTACAGAAATTCTTGCGGAGCTGTCAGGACGCAAAGATTTAGGTGTAAAAACTTTCCAAGCTGAGGATGAAATTGCAGGTATTTGTACAGCTATTGGGGCAGCATATGGTGGTGATTTGGCAGCAACATCGACTTCAGGACCAGGATTATCACTTAAATCTGAAGCTATAGGATTAGCCGTAATGACAGAGTTACCATTAGTTATTGTTAATGTTCAGCGCGGAGGTCCCTCAACAGGTTTACCAACAAAAACTGAGCAGTCGGACTTAATGCAAGCATTATATGGTCGTAACGGAGAGTGTTCTGTAGTTGTGATTGCAGCATCTACACCCAGTAACTGTTTTCAATACGCTTTCGAATCGGCAAAAATAGCCCTCGAACATATGACGCCAGTAATTCTTCTTTCTGACGGTTTTCTTGCAAACGGAAGTGAGCCTTGGAGAATACCTTCAATGAAGGATTTTCCAGAAATTAAACCTCCTTTTGCGAAAAAAGGTGAAAAATATCAGCCATATGCACGCGACGAAAAATTCTTAAATCGCTATTGGGCAATACCCGGAACACCTGGAATGGAACACCGTGTAGGAGGATTAGAAAAAATGAACATTACAGGAACAGTCTCTTATATTCCTGAAAATCACCAAACAATGTCCAATTTCCGTGAAGAAAAGGTGGAGCGCGTGAAAAACGTTATTCCTAAACAAACCGTTTATGGAGCAGAGAAAGGTGATTTGTTAGTAGTCGGTTGGGGTGGAACTTACGGTCATCTATATAACGCAGTAAAAAATATGCGTAAAGCTGGAAAGGATGTTAGTTTATGTCATTTTAACTATATCAATCCGTTACCGACCAACGTAGCAGAAATATTTGCAAATTACAAACGTATAGTTGTTTGTGAACTAAACTTTGGTCAATTCGCGAATTTCTTGAGAATTAAACATCCGCAATTTAACTATTTGCAATATAATAAATTAGTGGGATTACCATTTACAGTGCATGAATTGGAAGAATACTTCACAAAAATATTAAAGGAGAAATAATCATGGCAGATATTCAATATAAACCAGCAGATTTTAAAAGCGACCAGGATGTTCGATGGTGTCCCGGTTGTGGAGACCACGCAATACTGAATTCGGTTCTTAAAGCAATGGCTAACGTAGGTTATCCTAAAGAGAAGGTGGTCGTTGTTTCGGGTATAGGTTGCTCGTCAAGATTCCCTTACTATGTATCAACATATGGATTCCATGGAATACATGGTAGAGCTCCGGCAATTGCTTCGGGCTTAAAAATAGCTAATCCTGACCTGTGCATATGGCAAATGACAGGTGACGGAGATGCTCTTGCTATTGGAGGAAACCATTTTATACATGCAGTGAGACGTAATATTGACTTAAACATTGTTTTGTTTAACAACGAAATATATGGATTAACAAAAGGTCAATACTCTCCAACATCGAAAATGGGCGCAAAAACTAAAACATCCCCATATGGAACAGTTGAGGCTCCATTTAGACCAGGAGAATTGGTTATAGGAGCTCAAGGACATTTCTTTGCCAGAACAATTGATATGATGGTACAACTTTCAAGTGATATTTTCGAAGAAGCAGCTCGTTTTAAAGGGGCGGCAGTTATTGAGTCGTTGGTAAATTGCGTGATTTTCAATGATGGGACACATGAAATGTTTACTTCTAAAGAATTCAGAGACGATAGAACAATTGTTTTGAAACACGGTGAGAAGATGATTTTTGGCAAAGACAAGGATAAAGGTTTGGTACTTGAAGGACTTAAACTAAAAGCGGTTACTATTGGTAAAGATGGCTATACCATAGATGATATTCTTGTACATGATGCACATCAGAAACATCCCGGGATACATTTGATGTTAAGCAATATGGCGTATCCTGATCTGCCCGTTGCTCTTGGAGTAATTCGCTCAGTTAAAGGAGAATCTTACGATCAAAAAGTTGTAGATCAGATTGCAGAAGTTAAGTAAAAAGCAAAAATTAAAAATATGGACGATTTGCTTAATTCAGGCAATACGTGGGTAGTGAAATAAACCCAAAAATTTATAAAATGGAGGCTGTCTCGAAATTACAAAGAGGCAGCCTCTTTTTTTATTTTTCTTGACTTGTACACCTCTTGAAACTTTGTTTAAACCGGGGCTGATAATCAATTGGTTATGTTGAAAAACGTTCAAATTACCGCACTAAAACATGATAGTCAGGGGAAAGCTTTGTTTTTCAGAAACTATTATACCGATTGGACATCTACTATAGTCCAAACTTCACTATCGTTTGTTTGGACTATGTATCTGTAACATCAGTATTTACAATTGTATCTTCGGTTATTTTGGGAACCACGGTATAAATCCCGAAGGGATGACAAGATTGTAGATATAAAATTAATAAGGAAATAATGAACCCCGAAGGGGTGAAATAGCTATACAGTTAAAAGTTAAAAGTTAAAAGTTAAAAATTGAAAGTTGGGACAGCGCGTACGCTGTTGTACATAATTGTTCACTTCGGCTTCGCTCAGTGCAAGCATTGATAATTAATGTGTCACCCCTTCGGGGTTTAATTAACGTTTGGTGTTCATTGGGCTACAATAATTTCACCCCTTCGGGGTTGAATAGTCCTTTATCCTCATTGTTAATTGTTCATTGCTTAATAAAGCGTTGTGTTGTTGAGTTTCCGTTGTTATCAAATAAGGTAATCATATAAACTCCTGTAGCAAAGTTTGCAACGGAGATAGTTTGTATTTGCATTGGATTTTCAATTGTTTGAATCATTTGTCCAACAATATTGCTAATAACTATTCTTGAAATATTTACAGGGCTTTCAATGGTAACTGTGTTGTTTGATGGAACAGGGTATAACTTAACGTTACATAGCAAGTTAGGCTTATTAATGCTGTGATAATAGTCAAAAATAATAATTACTTCATATGTACCTGAACCTTGGATAGTTACACCTGTTAATTTTCTTATTGGGTTGCCCCATTCGTCAATAACAATTTCACCATTTCCATCAATTAAGGTTGCGATAACAGTATATGAACCAGCTTTTAAGCTATCAAAAATAACAATTCCATCGGTGTAGGTAAATGATGTTACTGAATTGATTCCTACAAGCTCGCCATTTTCATTAATATTTGGAATTTTA
>DAOSIN010000158.1:0-5056 GCA_035366675.1 Salinivirgaceae bacterium
CGAGGACAACAGTCCCATCTCGATTCCGCTGAGGGAGGTGTTTTACCTGCCATAGTGAACTATTCATCATTACAAAAGGTTTCATGGATGGAATGAGTGAGACTGTGAATATTGAAGAAGACAAGATGTAAGAATGCAATCAGGGTAAAGGTTTTAATTTGAAGAATCCTGTTTATAGGGATGTATTCATGAACCTTGAATTGCATTCTTTTTCATGATATTTGTCTAAGTATGATTACATCCAAGGAACTAGCAAAAATAGCTGGAGTCTCCCCGTCAACAGTTTCAAGGGTAATGAACGATAGTCCAAGAATATCGGAAGAACGAAAGGCTCAGATTAGAAAGTTGGCGATTGAGCATGGTTTTATGCTAAATAGTCAAGCGCAGAGTCTTAAAACAAAAAAGACCGGGACAATAGCAATCCTGATGCCCAAGTATTTTAGTGATTTATGTACGAATATTTTCTTTACGTATTTGTACGACATAATCAGCAATGAATTGGATCGATATGACTACGACATAATGGTGATTTACTCACAAAATAAAACGAAAATGTCTCCACTAGTGAGAATGATCCAAATTCAAAAAGCAGATGGATATCTTATTCTCCGACCAAACTTAACCAAAAACGAGGTCAAAACCCTCGATCAATATAATATCCCCTATGCGGCGATTTTCATGCAAAATATTTTACAACCATTAAAAAATACTTTCTTCATAAACACAGAGCAGGGTGGCTATTTAGCGGGGCAATATTTTGGGAGGAAAAAGTTTGATACTCTTATTTTTCTGGGTTTAGAAGGAAATTCTGTCGATAATGGACCTAGACTAAAAGGATTTACTAGGGGTATTGCTGAGACTAATAATAAACAAAACATCTCTATTTTTTCAGGGAAAATGTCGATAGATGGTGGATATAAAGCAATAAAAGAAAATGCTCATCTTATCAGTAATAATTCAGGAATCTATGCTTATAATGATATGATGGCGTTGGGAGCGATCAATGCTTTGACTGAGATAGGGTTCAAGATTCCATCTGAAGTTGAAATATTAGGAACCGATGATGTGCCATTAGCTACAGCGTTCAGACCAGCGCTTTCAACAATACATGCTCCAATTCATGACTTAGCGAAAGAAGCGTGTAAAACACTTATAAACACAATTGAAAATGGGTGGACATCCTCGGTGGTCAAGGAATATACGCCTTCGCTTGTACTTCGTGATACGACAAAAAATATTTGACAGATGCAATTATTGATGGTTTACTCTTAATCAGTAGGCTAGTAAGCATTTGAGGCTTACTTATTATTTCGCCAGTTGTGCATACGTGTGCACAGAAAAAGGAGTAGTCATGAAAAAGGGGATTGGAGTAATTTTAGTAATTCTTTTTATGTTTTCACTCTTTGCGGGTGGAGCTGCTGAAAAGAAGAGTGGGGATGATTTGCCAGTACTACGTGTTGCCGTTATGCCATTTTATATCTCCTCACAAATCGGGTATATCGTAGACAACAAACTAGACGAAGCAGCTGGGTTCAAAATCCAGCAAGTGATGTTTCCTACCGGAGCCCCGATGAATGAGGCCATAGCTTCTGATTCTTATGATGTTGCTACAATTGGGGGTGCTTTTGTGTTTGGCGTTGCCAACTTCAATGCTCATGTTATAGCCAGTCATATCAACGGTACGGGAGGTAATGAAATATGGGCAAAAAAGAATTTGGCGATGGCTAATGTCAAAGGATTTAATCCGGAGTTTCCGGATGTACTAGGATCTCCGAAAACAGTATCAGGGCTAAAGGTTGCTCAAAATACCGGTACGACAGCACAATTGGCAATCTCAAACTGGCTTAAAGTGATTGGACTTGAAGAACCAAAAGTGAACATCATACACATGGACTTTGCTCAAAGCTATCAAGCTTTTAAAGCAGGTTCAGCAGATGTTGCTGCCTTAGTTTCTCCCTACTGTTTCCAAACTGATGAAACAATGGTTAAGGTTGCTGACTTAAGTCAGCTTGGGGTACAGCTATATGAAGAAATCACAGTCACTGACAGATCTTTAAACAGGAAGGAAATCAGAGAAATTCTTCCGAAGTTCCTTAAAGTTCTCTTCGAAGTGAATGATGACATGGAAGCGAATCCTCAAAAAAAGTTTGCGATGGTCAAAAAGTGGTATAACGACAATGGAGGATCAGCCAGCGATGCAGACATTCAAGCAGAATGTAATCTCAAACCGTTCGTGACTTCCAAACAAGCAAGAGAAATGGAAATTGGAAAATATGAACGAACATATGCTGAATTTATGGCTTCCCAAGATAAGTTGGACCCGAAATTAGTCGAAAAAGTCGTTGCGAATAGTACCGATGAGTTCCTTAAAATCGCGTTACAGTAGAATGTTCGTTATTCGTTAATTGTCGGCGGCGCAAGCCGCCGAACACTAATAATCTATAAACGTAAATGAAAAATATAAAATCGAAATATACCCTCATATCAAGTCTTTCCTTGGTTGCTTTTGTAATACTGTGGATAGTGGTAACAGATGTTCTGCATATATTTCCGAGCTATGCACTACCGAGCCCTATAACAGCATTAAAAACCTTTTTCCGTAAACTGGTGCAAACGAGTCCCGACGGGTCAACACTTATTGTACACGTCTTAGCAAGCTTACAAGTAACTCTTAGTGGCTATTTGATAGGGGTCCTAGTTGGGGTGCCTTTGGGAATTTTAATGGGATGGTATAAACCGGTTGATTTGTTCGTAAAGCCACTCTTTGACTTGGTGCGCCCAATTCCACCGATTGGATGGGTACCTATTATGATGCTGATTTTAGGTATTGGCTTGAGGGCAAAAGCAATGGTTATTTTTGTATCTGCAGTAATCCCTTGCATTATTAATTCTTATTCGGGAATCAAGCAAACAAGCGAGACTCACATAAATGTCGCTAAAACGTTTGGTGCTAGTAATGTAGATATTCTAAGGACAGTAGCCATCCCAACTGCTATGCCGATGATTTTTACCGGCTTAAGAGTTTCTTTAGGTGTTGCTTGGATGACGTTGGTTGCTGCTGAACTAATTGCTGCCACTAAAGGCCTCGGCTATATGCTTCAAATAGCACGGACTATAGGTCGGGCTGATATTATTGTTGTTGGAATGTTGGTAATTGCTGCTGTAGGAGCTTTACTTACTGGGATTCTTGAATTCCTTGAAAAGAAGTTTGTTCGGAGGTAGGGGATGAAAGATCGTTTTATGACAGTCTTTGTGGGCTCATTGGCTATCGGAAGTTTCTTCGTTTTTTGGACCTATGCTTCAACGACAACCAGTGCTGCCCTTTTTTTCCCTACTCCCCTAGAAGTGTTTCGCTATTTCTTTGATTCAATGCATACCAGAATAGGGAAGTATACGCTCCCAATGCACACTCTCTACAGTTTGAAGCGAGTTGCAGTCGGTTTTGGGCTTTCTTCTATCACTGGTGTTTTACTGGGTGTGGCTATGGGATATTCGAAAACCATAAACGCAATTATTAGACCATTGTTTAATATTATCCGCCCAATTCCTGGTTTAGCTTGGATTCCCATGGCAATTCTCTGGTTTGGGATTGGTGAGACAACAAAACATTTTATTATTTTTATGGGAGGCTTTGCAAATGTCGTACTTAATTCATATGACGGAACAAGTAAAGCAAGTCCCACACTAATCAAAGCTGCCGAGTTACTTGGTGCTAATAAATCCCAAGTATTTTTTCATATTATCTTGCCCAGTGCGACTCCCTATATTTTTGCAGGTTTACAAGTATCTCTCTCAACGTCTTGGATGGCGGTATTGGCAGCAGAGATGATTTCTTCATACGAAGGGGCGGGCTGGATAATTAACATGGGAATGCAAACAGGCAATACACTAATGATACTTGTTGGGATGGTAGCAATCGCGATTGTTGGATTCTTGCTCGCGAATCTCATGAGGATTGTGGAAAGGAGGTTGTGCATATGGACCGTGAGAGGGACATAATCATTTCCTGTAAAGGAGTATCAAAAACGTTTATTGCTAAAAATCGGAAACAAAATGAAGTTAATAATGTTGTTGAAGGGTTAGATTTGATCGTATACCGTAATGAGTTCGTAGTTCTATTCGGTCCTGGTCAGTGTGGTAAAACTACAATATTGAACTTGATTTGTGGGCTTGAAACAGTCACTGCAGGGGAAATCATTGTTAACGGGTCTAAAGTTGATGGCCCAAAGCCTGATAAAGGCATGGTGTATCAAACTACCGCTTTATTTCCATGGATGACGGTAGAGCAAAATGTTTCTTTTGGTCCAAGAATGCTCGGGGTTCCAAAGCCTGAATGGAAAAAAAGAACACAATATTACATTGACTTGGTTGGGTTAACAGGATTTGAGAAAAGTTATCCCGTTAAATTATCAGGAGGTATGCAACAAAGGGTCGGTATTGCACGAGCTTATTGCAATAATCCGGAGTTAATCTGTATGGATGAGCCATTTGGCCACCTAGATGCCCAGACAAGATATTTAATGGAAGAAGAAATTGAGCGATTGTGTTCGAAAGAGAGACGGACTGTAGTGTTTGTCACCAATAATGTCGAAGAAGCAATTTATCTTGCTGATCGAATTCTTATTCTTACTCCCACTCCCACGAAAATCCAGTCAGAGTACATCGTCGATTTGCCTAGACCTCGTGATTATACCAGTAAAAAGTTTCTAGAATTGAGAGATGAGATTACGAGGGAAGTGGAAGGCTTCGTTG
Source organism: Salinivirgaceae bacterium (assembly GCA_035366675.1). Classification (GTDB taxonomy): domain Bacteria; phylum Bacteroidota; class Bacteroidia; order Bacteroidales; family Salinivirgaceae; genus JAAYQU01. The sequence goes on from DAOSIN010000158.1 coordinate 4,753, forward strand.
AGTAAAAGGTGCTTGCATGCAAATAAAGAATAAAGTAGTAGTTGAGAATTTAACCAAATCATTCGGTGATCTTTTGGTTTTGGATGATATTTCTTTTGAAGTTCGTGATGGAGAATTCCTTTGTATTGTTGGTCCCACCGGTTGTGGTAAGACAACGTTTCTCAATTCATTGACAAAGCTATATTCAATTGATAAGGGAAAGATAACAGTCGATGGGGAAGAGATTAATCCAAGAAAACATAATTTGGCGTGTTAGGGCCGGGCTAATTTTTACCACCAGAGGTCAGGAGAATAGTTACCATCA
>DAOSIN010000159.1:0-5055 GCA_035366675.1 Salinivirgaceae bacterium
AATTGCATTAAACACTTGATCTTGTATAGGTTTTATTAACTCTTGTCTTTTTTGGAAAAAATTTCCATTCTTGCCAAAATACTTATCCTGTAGTCTTTTTGCCTCTTTCTGTTTTTCGTCAATCTCTTCTTCACGCTTTTTTTTGAGGTCTTCACTCAAAAGTATTTTTTCTACTTCATAAAGCTTTAGCAGTCTGTCTGCTTCGTCGTTGACAGCACTTATTTCCTCTTGCCATTCGTCCATAATTATTTTCAACTGTTCTTGCGCCGATTCGTATGCGGGGATATTGTTGAGTATATATCTTGTGTCAACATACGCAAACCTTTGACCTATTAGAATTTGTGCTGTTGAGGCAATAAGAATAGTTATAAAAATCTTTTTTAGCGACATATTTGTATTTTTTAGAATTGTTGTCCAATTGAGAATGCAAAATGAGATTTGTTTGCGCCGGGTCTATTCGGGATTTCATCAAACCCGTATCCCCAGTCAATACCAATCATCCCGAGCATTGCCATAAAAACTCGTAATCCAACTCCTGCTGAACGTTTAAGCTCAAATGGGGTAAAGTCTTTTATATCGTACCAAGCATTACCAGCTTCGGCAAAGCCGAGAACATAAAATGTTGCATTAGGATTTAATGACAGCGGATAGCGCAATTCAAAAGTAATTTTTTCATATAAGTTTCCTCCTTTGGGAGGTGTAAGCGATCCTGTGTTACCAGGTCCATTATCGTATCCCCTTAGTCCGATAAGTTCAGATCCATAAAAGTTATATCCGCTTAATCCATCACCGCCCAATTGGAATTGTTCAAAAGGAGATGGGCCTAAATCCTTGTTATAGTGTCCGATATAACCAAATTCCAATTTTGAATTTAGAACCAAATCCCCAACAATGGTGTTGAAACTCGATGCTTTGAACTTCCATTTGTGATACTCAATCCATTTATATCTAAGGCTGTTTTCTTTAAGTTCTCTCTTTTTTTGTAAATTTTCTATTTCTGCAATAGAGAGACCCGTAGTGTCGATATCTGGCTGTACCCACCATTTGTTTGGTTTAAAAAGCGAGTATGGAGGAGTTATCTGTAATGAAACAGAAAGCAATGCGCCTCGACGAGGGTATATTGGAGCGTCTATCGAGTTTCTTGAGAATATAGTGGTAAAACTAAAGTTGTTTGACTTTCCTGTGTTGAAGGAAAAAACGTTACTAAAATCTTTTAGATTGTATTTTTCAAAATTTAATGAATTAGAAAGATTAAAATAGTCGTCAGGCCACTCTAATTGTCGTGAAAGCCCAATACTTGCTCCGGTAACTTTCATATAATTAGTTATGTCAGTGATGTACTGTCCGGTGGAATGTATAGAGTGAAACGCAGATACTGAAAGAGAATTGTTCCTTATCCCTCCTAACCAAGGCTCTATAAATGTAATACTGTAAGCTTGGTAATATTTTCCGTTAGTGTATGCTGCTATCGAAAGGCGTTGTCCATCGCCTGTTGGGAATGGTCGCCATGCATCTTTTTTAAAAAAGTCTTTAAGTGCTAGGTTTGTTAATGTAAGGCGTAGAGAGCCAAGAAAAATTCCTGCTCCCCAGCCTCCCGAAAGCTCAATTTGATCAGAAGGCTGTTCCTCTAACACATATTCCAAATCTACGGTACCGTCGTATGGATGCGGAACAGTTTTAATATCAAACTTTTCGACGTCAAAATAGCCGAGTTGTGCAAGTTCTCGTTGAGAACGAATTATATTGGTTCTACTGAACAAATCACCCGGTCTTGTTTTTATCTCTCTTCGAATAACGTGATCGTTTGTTTTAGTGTTTCCTGATATTAATACTCGGTTGATATGGGCTTGTTTTCCTTCGTAAATCCTCATCTCAAAATCGATGGAGTCATTTTGAACCATTGTTTCAACGGGTGTTACATTAAAGAAAAGATATCCATCATCGTAATAGAGTGAGCTAATAGCATCTTGAGCTTGGTACATACGTTCGTCCATTACTTTCTGGTCAAATATGTCACCCTTCTTGATGCCAAATACTTGAGACAGATGTTCCGAAGTGTATTTGGAGTTTCCAACCCATGAAATATCTCTTATAAAAAACTTTCTTCCCTCTTCAATTTTAATGTTAATCTTTAGAAGATTTTCTCCTGAAGCAAACACAGTGTCTGAAACGATTCTGGCATCTCTATACCCTTTTTCGTTGTATTTATCAATTATCTTCTTTTTATCGTCATTGTAAAGACCTTTTATGTACTTCGAGGGTTTAAACATTCCGTACCAACGTTTCTTTTTGGTATCTTTCATTGCTCGGCGAAGCTTGCGGTCTTTAAACACGGTATTTCCTTCGAATGTAATGTCTTCTATTTTTACTTTATTATGCTTCTTTACATCAAAGAGTAGATTTATATGATTAACTAATGTTGTGTCGGGAGTTTGCTTAACGTTTACTTCGACATTGTAGAATCCTTTGTTAATATAGTAATTCCTTATAACGCTTTTTGAACGACTTAGAGTGTTATCGGTAACTTGTGTCCCCCTTAAAAGTTTAATTTTCTCGCGAATTTCGTCAGCCTCGCCTTTTTTAACTCCCTTAAATGAAAATGATGCGAGTCTTGGTCTTTCAACTAACTGTATTTCGAGAAATATCTTATTCCCAATTATTTTTGTGGCAACTATCTTTACATCTGAAAAAAGTCCTTGTTTCCATAATCTTTCAATGGCTTTTGATATTTTATCGCCGGGGACTTTTATTGTGTTACCAACCTGAAGTCCAGAAAGAGCTATTAAAACAGAGTGATCTAAATATTTTACTCCGTTTACTATAATTCCGCCAATTTCATACTCAGCTGGTTTGGAGTAGTCTATATTGTCTAACTCGTTGCCAATTATGACTTGAGAATAGTTGTTTAAACAAAAAAGTGCCACAAAGGCTATAGTAAAAAATATTTTTTGCATCTTGTGATTCTGTTTTACGTCAATTGTTCGCTCGTTTTTCCAAACCTTCTTTCACGTTTTTGATAATCTAAAATGGCACGAAAAAGATCTTCTTTTTTAAAGTCTGGCCATAGTTTATCTGTAAAATATAACTCTGTGTATGCTAATTGATACAGTAAAAAATTTGAAATTCTTAGTTCCCCTGATGTCCTTATGAGTAGTTCGGGGTCAGGAATATCTTTTGTTTCTAAGTATGAACGGAAAAGTGTCTCATTTATTGATTCAGGTGTAATTTTTTTATTTACAACGTCATCTACAATATTTTTTACAGCTTTGTTAATCTCCCAATGAGAAGAGTAGCTTAAGGCTAATATAAGTGTTAATCCGCTGTTATCTTTAGTTTTAGTTATTGCATTTTTTAAATTATTTATAACGTTAGATGGCAAACTCTCCATATCGCCGATAACTTTAAACCTTACGTTGTTTTTGTGTAAATTATCAACTTCATTATGTATAGCTTGTACAAGAAGTGACATCAATGCGTCCACTTCGTCTTTTGGTCTGTTCCAATTTTCGGTTGAGAATGTATATAAAGTTAAATATTTAACTTGTATTTCTGCTGACCCTTCAACAACTTCACGAACTGCATTAACTGCGTTTCTATGACCAAAAATTCGTGAGTTGCCTCTTTTCTTTGCCCATCTGCCGTTTCCGTCCATAATTATAGCAATATGGTCAGGAATTTTATCGTTAAGTATTTGCTCTTTAATCGACATTTTTAGTACGTTGAGTTATGAGACATTGAATAGGCGGGGCAATTTACTGAAGTTTTAAATTTATATGCCAAATAAAAACCGAAAAATGAGTATGAATCATTATTTCTAGAGTTTGAACGCTGTTTGAAGGGAAAGTGATCTGCAACACAAAACTGGTGTGATGTTATTCTGTCTAAGTCGTCTCTGAAAGTGTAGTTGAAAATGTATTCAACTCCTGCATTCCATTTATCGGACAAGTTATATTTAACACCTACGCCAAATGGAGTCATAAAGTTGTTAAAAAAACGCTTATCAAACTGCAGATTAACTAAAGTTGCTCCTATTCCCAAAGATAAATAAGGTGAAAATAATGAATACTTGCTGTCTATACTATATGGTAAAAAGTTTAACTCTAAGTTCGATGTTATTGAAATCAAAGATGATGAGAAGACCATGTCACGCTGTAGATGATATTGATATTTTGATAAAGCATCCTTGCCCGACAACATAGCAAAACCAATATTACTACGTAAAGCTAACTGTCTGTGGAAATTATATCGCCCAAAAACCTGCAACCCAGGTCTGATTCTATGTACGGGATTAATAGTATTTAATTCACCAAAGTAAGTCGAACCACCTAACATTCCACCAATTTCGATATCTCTTATTGCTACTGACCAACTTGTTATGCTCATTAAAAAGCATAAGGCAAATATTTTTTTTATCATCAAAAATATTTTTTTGATTTAAACGGAATCATTTCCAAATTAGTGTAGTGTTTAATAAAATTTGAGTCTTGGACGACCTTTTCTATTTGTTTTTAATGTGGCACTGTAATTAACTACTATAAATTGATATTGGTCAATCCAAGCACCACCACGTTTTCCTCCGCCCTTGAAATTAATATCGTAACTGTTTGTGCTTCCATGCCCTCTATAGGATAATATGGCGGCTGTTTCTCCGAAATTATCTAGCATGGTTTGCGTTGAAGGATAACGACCGGCGCCGACATCATCAATGTAGTCAGTCATAGCAAATCGCCATCCTGCTTCAATACCAATTGATCTGAAAGGAGTTATTTTAAATTTCATTCCTACGCCCATGGGAAAAGCCACCGATATTCGGCTATAATGTTTATTGTATCCGGGTAATCCTTGACCTTCTGTATGCAGAGGATGTAAATTATACCATTTGCCATTTGTGTACGCTTGTGGATTAAAATGGATAGCCGATACACCAGCAAACAAATAGGTGGGTGGCAATTTATTACGGATTTTTTTTGGCAAGTTAAGCCATTTATAACGAGTCTTTTTCTTTTGTTCACGTATAACATAAAATTCGTACATACCTGACAATTCCACTATAGG
>DAOSIN010000160.1:0-5047 GCA_035366675.1 Salinivirgaceae bacterium
CCCAACCCTGCAAAAGTAGAAGTAACACTCTGTAGCAGCCGTACACAAGATTGCACTATAGAAGTGTTTGACGAACGTGGGCAGTTAGTTTCAAAATTGCAAAATATCAGCACAACAAACACTTTGAACATAGGTGGGTTTAAGCCCGGTATCTATCATGTGCGTTTGGTGGAAAAAGGATTAGTTGTTGAAACAATAAAATTGATTATCCAATAACTCTTTTGTGTAGAGACACTTAGTTTTGTGTCTCTACACATTTTTTATGACAGTATCTGAAAGTATTGTCGTATCTTTGTGTCGTATCCTGTTTTTGAACTATTTTTAAATTAAAATTGGTATAAGAACAGCAAAATATTAATAAATTTCAATATCAGACACAAATGAAAAAATTAGTTTACATCTTTCTGTTAATCACAGTAGTAGCATCGTGCTCGCAAAAAAAATCTGATTCAAGAGAGAAGCATATCGAAAATATAAGTAAGCACGAAATGTTTATCGACAGTATAAGACGAATACGACCAGCAATGCCCGATGAAATGTTTGAACTGATAGATAATTACTACCAGTTTCAGCAAACGTACAAGCAAGACTCTTTAAGCCCGGTATATCTTTATCGTGCTGCCGAAGCTGCTTTGTACATAGATCAAGGTATTAAAGCCATAGCATTTCTAAAGCAGATAGAGTCTGGTTACCCCGATTTTCCAGATATGGGTAATGTCATCTTCTTGATAGGTTTTACCTATGATAGCAACGAAAAGAACTTTGATGCAGCTCGTGAATATTACGAAAAATTTCTTGAAAAATATCCAGAGCACCCATTGGCAAAAGACACCAAAATTTTAATTAAAAATTTAGGAAAGTCTCTTGAGGAGATAATTAGAGAATTTGAAGCGAAAAACAAAAGCAATTAGCAATTAACAAAGTGCGCCATTGTTCATTGCACATTGCTAATAGTTTTGCTATTTTTGCACCTTAATAGAGTAAATCAATAAACCATGTATCCACTATTCAAGAAAGAGTTAACCGGTTTTTTTAGTTCGCTTACAGGATATATTGTTATAGTAGTGTTTCTGCTATCGACGGGACTATTTTTGTGGGTTTTTCCGGGAAACATGAACCTTCTTGAGACAGGTTATGCACATCTCTCCCCATTTTTTGCACTCGCCCCATGGATATTTTTATTTCTTGTTCCTGCCGTATCAATGCGTCTTTTCAGTGAAGAGAAAAAGACAGGAACGCTAAATCTTATTTTCACAAAACCAATTTCGGATATGAAAATAGTTTTGGCAAAATATTTTGCAGGACTAACAATTGTAATATTGTCAATTATACCTACACTGATTTATTACTATTCGGTTAGTAGATTAGCAAGTCCGGTCGGTAATATGGATCATGGAGCTACAATAGGTTCATATTTTGGTCTCTTCTTTTTGGCAGCGATTTACGTAGCCATCGGGGTATTCTCCTCATCTTTAACATCAAACCAAATAGTGGCGTTTATTATAGCTCTGACACTTTGTTTCACTTTCTTTGTTGTTTTTGATTCGTTGGCTACACTAACGGGAAACAGTTATGTTGGATTTTATTTACGGCAAATCGGAATTAATGAACACTATCTGTCAATAAGTCGTGGAGTTATCGACTCGCGTGATATTATATATTTTATATCAATGGTGATTTTGTTTTTGTTTTTTACCAAAGTGAAACTACAAAGCCGAAAATGGTAACTCCGAAAAAATTTACCCTGAGATGGAAAGAAAAAAATTAAAACGTTGGCAATTAGGGCAGTTGGTAGCAAGTGTGTTGATTTTCATACTTATAGCTTTTATCTCTTCGCGGCTATATTTCCGTATCGACTTAACTGAAGATAAACGATTTACTATCAATCCCTCTACAGAAGAGACAATAAAAAAACTTGAAGATGTAGTGTTCTTCAAGGTATATCTCGAGGGAGACCTGCCAAGCGATTTTATTGAACTCAAAAGAGCTGTATTAGACCTGTTGAACGGTTTCCGTGCAATATCGCCAATGAAAATTGAGTTTGATTTCGTTAATCCATCTGAAGACCCTGATCCAAGGAATCGAAGATTAGTATATGAAGATTTGATGCGCAAAGGAATGCGACCATATACCATAAGAACAGAAACTAAAGATGGGGTGGTGCAAAAATATGTATTTCCTTCGTTAACTGTTAGTTATCGAGAAAGGCAAATACACATAAACCTATTTTCAAACAACTACGATAACCCGAATATCCCAATAGAACAATCTATTAATGAAGCGAAAGAGCGACTTGAATATACAGTGCTAAACGCAATAAAAAACGTTACAGTATTGACACCCAAATCGGTAGCTTTTGTTGAGGACTGGGGAGGTTTGGAAAGAATCGAAACCTACGATGCAGCAGTAAGCTTGTCGGAAATGTACGAAGTGGGATATCTTAAACTCGAAGAACAGGTTTTTTCCTTAGTAGACACAATACAAGGTCCGATATTCGATGCAATAATTATTGCCAAACCGTACCAAAAAGTTAGCGACAAGAACAAATATATTATCGACCAATATATTATGCACGGAGGCAAAGTGCTGTGGCTATTAGACTATATTGATGTAAACATGGACAGTCTTTCAAACTCAAGAACAACAACCGCCATGCCCTTGGACGTGAGTTGAATTTAGATGATATGTTGTTTAAATACGGAGTTAGAGTCAATCCTAACATAATACAGGATTTACAAGCAGCCCCGATACCAGTAAACACCGCATTAGCAGGTGCCGAGCCGCAATTTAATCCAGTGCCGTGGGTCTATTTTCCGGTTATTATACCATCAGGCAATACACCAATCACACGCTTGGTTGGGAAAATACGTTTAGAGTTTCCAAGTACGATCGATACAATTGGAACAAGTACAAAAGTTGATAAAACAATAATTCTTACAACATCTGAATACTCCAGAGCCGTAAGTACACCTTCGCTTGTGGACTTGAACATTATTAACCAAAGACCAAATCCAAACGCATTTAAGGCATATCCTCTGCCTGTAGCTGTACTTCTTGAAGGTGAATTTGAATCGTTATTTAAGAATAGAATTGTTGACGAAATAGCAAAGAACCCTATTTTTCGATATAGAGAAAAGTCAAAACCAACATCAATGATCGTTGTTTCAGATGGAGATATTATCAAGAACTACTATTCAAGACTTGATCAGAATAAAGTTCCTTATCCGTTAGGAGCCGACAAGTGGTTTAAAGACATCTATTATAATGGAAATAAGGAGTTTGTTCTTAATGCAGTAAACTATTTGATAGGCGATTATGATTTAATGAAACTGCGCGGACGCAAACTTAAATTACGCTTACTCGATAGAGGCAAAGTAGTTAAAGAACAGGCTAATTGGAAGATAATTAACGTTGTTTTTCCGCCAGCAATAGTGATAATATTGGGTTTGCTATTTAGTTTTCTCAGACATCGTAAATATACTAAAGCTTAAATAATTTCAACATACTAAATTTGTAATAAAATGAGTAAAAAACTAAGACCTTATATAATAGCACTCTCTATTTTGTTAGCAATTGTGATTATTGCGCAATTCCTTCCCGCAGGAAAATCGAGAGCAATCGACCTGTTAAAGTTCGATAACAAATACTCAAATCTTTCATTACGAAGTTTTAATGTTCGCGATACAGCTTCAATTACGAAAATATTTATTGTTGATAAAAATAGTCGTTCTGTAACATTAGACAGAGTGGGGAATACATGGGTTTTGAACAATAAATATCCCGCTCGTCAAGATGCTGTTCAACTATTGCTCGAAACTCTTCTTCAGATGCGTGTAAAAATGCCTGTGGCAATGTCAGCACGTGAAGAGATATTGAGAAAAATGTCTTCAAAATCGATGAAAGTTGAAATCTATCAAGGCAAGAAGAATGTTAAAACAATGTATATAGGTGGCGTAACCCAAGATAATTTAGGTTCATACATGTTGTTAGAGGGTTCAGACACACCGTACGTTTTGGAAATACCCGGATTTAGGGGCTACCTGTCGAGTAGATTTAGTACAGATGAGAAAAATTGGCGAAGCAACTTACTTATTGGTGAAAAACCTGACGATATCAAAAGAGTCGAATTTGATTACACAGATAATAAAAAAGCAAATTTTACAATCGTACAAACGGAAGCTGGCAAATACGAATTGTATAACGATGAGATGCAAAAAGCAACTTGGTTTGATACACTTTCTGTAAAAGGATTTATAGAGCAGTTCGAGATAGCGAATTTTAGTATGTTTGTCGATATGCTTTCAGATGAAGTTAAGGATAGCGTAAGAAGCTCAACCCCACTGTTTACTATTCGTTTAACTGATGAACAAGATAGTATTCAGAATTACTATTTTTACGAAATACCAGATGTTAGCGATCAGATGGATCCAATGGAGAGTACATTATATCCATCAAATATGTGGGTTTTTAACAATAACAACGATTGGATGATTATTCAAACACACACATATTTGTTAATGTTCCGACAGTTTAACGATTTTAGACCCGTAATCAATTAGCAATTAGCAATTGAGTTAAAAGTAAAAAGTAGAGACAGCGTATGCGCTGTCTCTACTTTACAAACTTTTAACTCAATTGTGTAAAAACAAATTTAAAACATGCGTTGTTTTTCACTAAAAATTGCTAAATTTGTAACCCCCAAAAATAATGATGGGTTTAATTGATATTTAAAGTTGCGTTAAATGCAAACCGTAACCTGAATAAGCAGTGTTACATATAATTTCAAACCAATAAAATTATAGACATATGAAATTTGTTATTCCAAGTACCGATTTACTTAATCACTTACAATCGTTGGTGAGAGTAATTAATGCAAAAAATACACTTCCGGCTCTCGACAATTTTCTATTTACACTTAATGAAAAAGAACTGACAATAACAGCTTCGGATTTAGATACCACTTTAATTACTGTTGTTGAATTAGAAACAGCAGAAGGTGGTGGTTCAGTAGGAATTGATGCGCGCCGATTGTTGAGCACAATCAGGG
>DAOSIN010000161.1:0-5024 GCA_035366675.1 Salinivirgaceae bacterium
GCAAGTACCTCGTTTGAAGAAGATTGTTCTCAATCAAGGAGTTGGTAAAGCAACCGCAGACCGTAAGTTAATCGACACAGCAGTTAATGAAATGACCGCTATAGCAGGACAGAAAGCTGTTCCGACACTATCGCGTAAAGACATTTCAAACTTCAAACTTCGTAAAAAAATGCCGATAGGAGTGAAGGTAACATTGCGCCGTCAACTAATGTACGAGTTCTTAGAAAGATTGATTTGTGTGGCTTTACCACGTATCCGCGACTTTCAAGGAGTGGGAGGCAAATTAGATGGTCGAGGAAATTATACAATGGGCATTTCAGAGCAAATTATATTTCCCGAAATCGACATCGATAAAATTAACCATATCATGGGTATGGATATAACGTTTGTCACCTCAGCGGAAACAGATGAAGAAGCTTATGCATTACTTAAAGCTTTTGGTATTCCATTTAAAAATGAAAAAAAGAATTAAGCTATGGCAAAAGAATCAATGAAAGCACGCGAAAGAAAACGCGCTAAACTTGTCGAAAAATATGCAAAAAAACGTGCTGAACTAAAAGCAGCAGGAGATTATGTAGGATTGCAAAAATTACCTAAAAATGCGTCACCTGTAAGACTTCACAACAGTTGTCAATTAACAGGTAGAGCAAAAGGGTATATGCGACAATTTGGTATTAGCCGTATATGCTTCCGCGAGATGGCAAATCAGGGATTAATACCCGGAGTAAAAAAAGCAAGTTGGTAAACCTTAATTAACAACAGACAATGGATGTAATTGGCGATTTTTTAACAAGAATACGAAATGCTTCAATGGCACGACACAAAGTCCTTGAAGTACCGTCTTCAAATATGAGAAAAGCTATCACAAAGATACTTTACGAACAAGGCTATATTTTAAATTATAAGTTCGAAGAGCCTGATGCAACTCATCGAACAATTAAAATAGCCCTGAAATATAACCCTTCCACAAAACAACCGGTTATTAAAAGTATTCAACGTGTTAGCAGACCAGGTTTACGTAAGTATGTCAACGTGGACGATATTCCACGAGTCCTTAACGGACTTGGCATAGCTATAATGTCAACCTCACACGGAGTGATTACAGATAAAGAAGCCCGTCGGCAAAACGTTGGCGGAGAAGTTATTTGTTATGTATATTAAAACAGATTAAAATGTCACGGATAGGTAAATTACCGATAAATATTCCGGCTGGAGTTACTGTAAATGTCGATAAATCGAACAAAGTGACAGTAAAGGGGCCGAAAGGACAGCTTCAACAATCATTTAATCCAGAAATTGGAATAAAAGTTGAAAACAGTGCTGTCGTTGTAACTCGCCCGACTGACAACAAACAACATAGAGAATTGCACGGATTGACAAGATCTCTCGTCAACAATATGGTGGTTGGAGTTTCAGAGGGTTATAGTATTACGCTTGAGCTTGTAGGTGTTGGTTTTCGAGCAGAAGCTAACGGACAAATATTGGAACTTAACTTAGGTTATTCACACAGTATTTATATTGAACTTCCTAAGGAAATTTCTGTAGAAGCTAAGTCCGACAGAAGATCAAATCCTAAGATTACGTTGTCGAGTATCGATAAGCAACTTATTGGTCATGTGGCTGCAAAAATCAGATCGTTGAGAAAACCTGAACCATACAAAGGAAAAGGTATTAGATACGAAAACGAAATAGTTCGCCGCAAAGCTGGTAAGTCAGCAGTCAAAAGTTCTTAATTAGGAGGAAAGAAAACTATGTCATTTAATAAAAGAGAGCGCAGACAACGAATTAGATATCGTATTCGCAAACGCGTAGCGGGGACGGAAGCGCGCCCCAGAATGAACGTATACAGAAGTAATGCAAATATATCAGTCCAACTTATCGACGATGTTAATGGCAATACTCTTGTCGCTGCTTCATCTTTATGCAAAGAGATTGCAGAGAAGAAAAATATAACGAAAACCGAGTCTGCAAATCTTGTTGGAAAACTTATAGCCCAACGAGCATTAGAGAAAGGAATTACAAATGTAACCTTTGATCGTGGCGGATTCCTTTATCACGGAAGAGTAAAATCTTTGGCTGAAGGAGCACGCGAAGGAGGTCTTAAATTTTAATCAGTTATGTCAGGAATTAGAAAGATAAAAACCAGTGACCTCGAGCTTAAAGATCGATTGGTAGCTATAAACAGAGTTACTAAGGTTACAAAAGGTGGAAGAACGTTCAGTTTCTCAGCAATGGTTGTTGTTGGAAACGAAAACGGAATAGTTGGATACGGATTAGGAAAAGCCGGAGAGGTTACATCTGCTATTTCAAAAGCAGTAGAGGAAGCTAAGAAAAATTTGATAAAAGTACCCATTATTCACAACACAATTCCTCATGAAACAACGGGAAAGTTTGGTGGAGCAAGAGTTTTAGTTAAACCAGCATCTCCTGGATCAGGAGTTAAAGCAGGTGGCTCAATGCGTGCCGTTCTTGAGAGTGTTGGAATACATGATGTGCTTGCAAAATCTCAAGGTTCGAATAACCCTCACAACGTTGTAAAAGCAACAATGGTGGCTTTAACACAACTTCGTGATGCCTACGCAGTTGCAACTGAACGTGGAATAGATCTTGAAAAAGTTTTTAACGGATAAGGAGAATTGAAGTTATGGCTAAAATACAGATTACACAGGTTCGCAGCAGTATAGGCAGTACCCAGAGACAAAAGCAAACATTAGAAGCATTAGGTTTGCGTAAGATTCGCCAAACCGTTGAACATGAAAATGTTCCGGAAATAATTGGCATGGTAAATAAAGTAAAACATTTGGTAAAAGTTACCGAAATAAAAGAATAAGCCTTATGGATTTAAGCAGTTTAACCCCCGCTAAAGGTTCGGCACGTAAAAGTAAACGTGTTGGACGTGGTGAGGGCTCTGGTCATGGGGGACAATCAACCCGTGGTTTAAAAGGAGCAAAGTCAAGATCAGGATACTCTAAAAAAATTGGTTTTGAAGGAGGTCAAATGCCTTTGCAAAGACGCCTTCCGAAATTTGGTTTTACAAACCCGAACCGTAAGGAGTATAAGGCAATCAATCTTGATGTTATTCAATCATTAGCCGACAAACTCAATACCACGACTATTGACGTTGACACACTAATAGAAAATGGTTTAGTTTCTAAAAGCGATTTGGTTAAAATTTTAGGAAACGGCACTATCAGTTCAACATTAGAAGTAAAGGCACACGCCTTTTCAAAATCTGCACAAGCAGCTATAGAAGCACAATCCGGAAACGTTATAAAACTTTAATCAATGAAACGGCTAATAGAAACCTTAAAGAATATTTGGAAGATCGAAGATCTCCGAAAACGAATATTGACAACATTAGGACTATTGTTGGTTTATCGTCTCGGAGCACATGTTGTGCTTCCTGGTATCGATCCAACTAAACTTCAAGCCTTGTCAGAACAAACAGCGGGCGGAGTATTAGGCCTGTTGGACATGTTTTCTGGCGGCGCATTCTCAAATGCCTCGGTTATGGCATTAGGAATTATGCCTTACATCTCGGCTTCAATCGTTATACAGCTTTTGGGTATAGCCATTCCTTATTTCCAAAGGTTACAACGTGAAGGTGAAAGCGGAAGAAGAAAAATGAATCAAATCACGAGATATTTGACAGTGGCAATCCTTATTCTTCAATCGCCCGCATATCTGGCAAACCTAAGTGCAACATTACCAGCTGACGCTTTTGTTATTAGCGGTCCACTATTTAAAGTTACGAGTGTTGTGATATTGACAGCCGGAACAATGTTTGTCATGTGGGTTGGAGAAAAAATCACCGACAGAGGAATTGGAAACGGAATATCTCTAATAATCATGGTAGGGATTGTTGCTCGTTTGCCATTTGCCTTTACGGCTGAATTTATTTCAAGGCTCGAAGAACAAGGTGGTGGTTTAGTAATTTTCTTGGTTGAGATGATAATGCTTGCTGCAGTTATCGTATTAGCTATATTGTTGGTACAAGGTACAAGAAAAGTGCCCGTTACGTATGCAAAACGCATTGTAGGAAATAAGCAGTACGGTGGAGTTCGTCAGTATATACCGTTAAAAATTAATGCAGCAGGTGTTATGCCTATCATTTTTGCACAAGCGTTAATGTTTATTCCGGTTATGATATTAGGATTCTCAAGTGCTGAATATGCAAGAGGTTTTGCAGCTGCATTCACAGATTATACAAGTGTAGCGTATAACATTGTGTTTGCATTGCTGATAGTAGGATTTACTTATTTTTACACTGCGATAACTATTAACCCTACTCAAATGGCTGAAGATATGAAGCGTAACGGAGGTTTTATTCCCGGTGTTAAACCCGGTAAGAAAACCGCAGAGTTCATAGACACCATTATGTCAAGGATTACCCTTCCCGGCTCGCTATTTTTAGCTTTAATAGCCATTTTACCCGCATTCGCTTCAGCGGCTGGTGTCAGTAGCGGATTTGCCCAATTTTACGGAGGCACATCTCTACTTATTTTAGTTGGAGTTTGTCTTGATACATTGCAGCAAATTGACAGTCACCTGATGATGCGCCACTACGACGGAGTATTAAAATCGGGTAGAATTAAAGGACGCAGATCAGCTTAAACAAAACTTATGATATGGCAAAACAAGCGAGTATTGAGCAGGACGGAACTATAACAGAGGCACTATCTAATGCTATGTTTCGCGTAGAGTTAGAGAACGGTCATGTTATAACTGCACATATCAGCGGAAAAATGCGTATGCATTATATTAGAATTTTACCGGGTGATAAAGTTAAAGTAGAAATGTCACCCTATGATTTAACAAAAGGAAGAATTGTTTTCAGATATAAAAATTAAATACAATGAAGGTAAGAGCATCAGTTAAGAAACGTTCAGCAGATGATAAAATAATCAGACGCAAAGGACGCGTATACGTAATCAACAAAAAAAATCCTAGGTTTAAACAACGACAAGGATAATTTTATTAACTTTGCAAACCTTTTTAACAAAGTAAAAGAGAATATATGGCAC
>DAOSIN010000162.1:0-4993 GCA_035366675.1 Salinivirgaceae bacterium
GTATAAAGATATATTCTGGCCTTGTACTTTGCAAATTAAAAATGTCATGTATATCTATTCCTTGTTGTAGTAAATTCACATATGGACTTTTATAATTTGCACCGGAATGTATTCTATCGTAATTATAAAATAATCCCCACCGCTTTAATACATTTGCCATATCGTTACTTGTTTCAAATTCGTATCCACGACAAATCACCTTGTCAATAATGCTGTGATAAGATTCTATATGCGCGTTTTGTTCAGGTGTTGCCGGTTTGGTAAACTCCTGTTCTATTTTTAATTTTTTAAAATAATCCCTTACAAGAGTGCTTTCAAATTGCGAACCGTTATCGCATCTAACATAGATTTTATCAGGTTGGTAATATACTGTTGTAATGTGTTCAAAGAATAGTTTTACATCTTCTTTTTTTATACTACTCTTAAACATATATCCTAACATCCAACGACTATAAACATCAATTACAGTCAATAACGGAATTAACTTACCTGTGCCGTGTATATACATAAATTTTATATCAAACTCCCAATAGGTAAAAGCTACTAATGGCTCAGGGACTAGCTTTGACACCCATTGCTTATTGCCAACCTTAATTCTGGTGGGTTGATATAAAAGGTTATTGACGCTCATCAAACGGTATACTTTTTTATGATTGATAATATAGTGAAATGTATCTCGTAAATAATGCGTTACTTTTAAATATCCGTAATCAACAAATTCAGTAGATAGCAATGATTTAATTTGTTTAACAACTATTGCATTGCTAACATTTTCACCATGCTGATTCTTTGTAAATTCGCTTGCTGGTAATCCGCGTTTGTTGCCGTTTGCAACATCGGATTGCCAATAATAACTGCTTGGACTTAGCCCAACATACTTTAACACTTTTCTTACCGGATATTGTTGGTCAATAAAAATTGTTGCTACCATTCGCCGATCTATTTGCGTAATGTTGTTTTTTTTAACAACTCTTCCTTAATTTTTAATTCAAGTTCTTTTTCGGCAACAATCTCCTTTAATCGTTGGTTTTCAAGTTGTAAGCGTTTTAACTCCGGAGTCATTAACCCCTCTCCGGTTTTAAGGCCATCATATCCCCAAACAGAGACCTTGTCTTGCCAGTTCTTGAGCGTTTGATAACTGATTGCGTGTTTCCTGGCGGTAGCTACCAGTCCTAAATGTTTACTCTCTTCTAAAATCTGCAGCTTTTCTTGCGTACTTTTTCTTGGTTGTTTTCCCATGATATCTCAAATTTACACCCTCTTTTGAAATTTGAATATCGTTCCAGCTATTTAGGGGGTTGGAGGGATGGTGTCGATTTTGAAGCATGTATATATATATTAGTTAATAAATCTGCCATGTGATGCGAAATATTAAAAATTCTGTAATAACCACATTTTAAAAAGTTAATTTGCAAAACGACACGAATGCCCTCCTGTGGCCGGACCGTCCCGATAGCTATCGGGAGAAGGCCCGCATCCCGTTTTTTCAACGGAGTGGACTTGGAATGGAAGGCCGGAACGAAATAGGATGGTGTGGAGGATGTTGATGCTCCAATTATAAAATAGGCTGATTCACCTAAGCATGTTTGGCTCAAGCGAAATGAAATTATAGTGATACCTGAAAAATTAGTATTTAAAATGCCCTTACAGCTTTTTTCCCCACTCGATTCATAAATGCCTTTTTCGCCACTGAATTAAATGATCTTAAAAGTCTTCAATTACTGAAGTTTATTTTTTTTATTTTGACTTGTAATTTTTCCCTTTGCTTGAGGTAATATTTTTTTAGCATTAGTGGAAGAAACCACTTTTTTGCCTGTTTTTGCTTCCAGTTCTTTTAAGGCAACTTTGGCAACATTTCCACCTTGTTTCGCAACTTTTTTACTTGCTTCAAATGTTTCCGGATTTGTAGCTGCTGAAATATCTTTGGTGGAAGCTTCTGCTAACATATTTAATATGAGTTCCGTATTCGTCATATTATCACGTAAGTTTTCTTTTTTTAAACCTTTCAAAATTTTGTATTCTTTTGTCGTTTTATCCGACCAGGTTTTGGTAATTATATCAGTAAGTGTGGCAAAATGTTCGCCTTCTTTTAAACCCCTTTTTTTCCACTCATCAGTTAATTCTTTACGGATTTCAATACTTTTTAAACGTTGGTTAATCCAATTTTCAGAATATCCTAGTTCCAGGTAATTCTCCATTGCTCTGTCAATACTTAATTCTGGATCTTGCATTTCATCAAGCCTTTCAGATGCAACTTTAGCCAGCCAAAGTTTGAAGGGTTCTGCTTTAGGCGAAGGAACCGACTGTATGAGTCTGAAAAGCTGCTCTGTGTCCGCTACATCTGTTTTATAAAATTTGCCATCATTGGATTGCATTTTCAGTTGACTACAATTTGTAGCCAACTGACTTCCCTCTGATTTCAGCCTGGTTTTTAATACACTCCAATACTTTCGAGGGTTGGGGCTGTCCGTTAAAACAGCAATAACATCTACTATTGAAATATACCACTTCTCTTCCTCCTCACTCCAAACCGAACGAACTTGTTTTTGTTCGAATAATTTAATTGCCGTTTCTTTTTTCATTAGGTTAATATTGCCGTTATGTTATTTATTAAATAGACAAATTGAACTATCTGTTTATTCAACAAATCAATAGGCTAAGATAACTTTTAATGATTATATTTATAAGTAAAATAAAGCAATTAAATAGCATACTGTTGGCTAATAAACAAGCTGGATCGGCGCTTTTGCATTGCCCGAAGAATCAAAAGCGCTTAAACTCGAATAATAAAAATTTTAAGTTATGCTAACACGTATAACTGAAGAATAGTAACAATAACAACTTCTTACATCAATACGCCCTTACATCTTTTTTCTCTACCCAATTCATAAAGGCCTTATTCGCAACTTTGTTTCCACCGGGTGTTGGATAATTACCCGTGAAATACCAGTCACCTAAATTTTTGGGGCAGGCTAAATGTAAACTTTCTACCGACTGATAAATTACTTCAACCTCGGCGCGAATATGTTTCGCTTTTACGATTTCGGCAATTTTATTTGAGATTTGATCATCGGTAAACTGATCGTATAATTTTTTTACGGCGTTATATGATTTTTCGTTGCTGAGTTTGGTTACTTCAACACATTCAGCATATACTTCCTGAATTAAATGTTCTTTTTTGTTTTCTTTCAATAACTCAACCATCGCTCTGAACGCAACAAAATCTCCCATCTTACTCATGTCGATTCCATAACAATCGGGATAACGAATTTGTGGTGCCGAAGAAACTATTACAATTTTTTTCGGATTTAAGCGATCGAGAATAGCAATTATACTATCCTTTAATGTAGTGCCACGAACAATACTATCATCAATTAATACTACCGTATCTTTTCCGTCATTTACCTGTCCATACGTTACATCGTACACGTGACTCACTAAATCACCACGGTCAGAATCGTTGGTAATAAATGTGCGCAGTTTTACATCTTTTAATGCGAGTTTTTCAACACGCGGACGTAAATTTAAAATACGTTGCAACTCAGCAGTATCTAATTTTCCGTTGAGTTTTTTTATTTCCTCCGACTTATATTTATTTAAATATTCCTCAAGACCTTTTACCATTCCGTAAAAAGCTGTTTCAGCAGTATTGGGAATAAATGAAAATATTGTATTATCGAAATCGTAATTAACGGATTGTAAAACTTTTTCCGTTAAAAAGCGACCGAGGTTTTTTCTTTCTTCGTAAATTTCTTTGTCGTTTCCACGCGAAAAATAAATGCGTTCGAAACTGCATGATAATTTTTCTTTCGGCGGAATTACCATGGCTTCTTTTACAGCACCTTTTTTCTTAACGATTAATGCATGTCCCGGTTTTAATTCGTTTACTTTTTCGAACGGCACATTAAAAGTTGTCATAATTGCGGGACGTTCACTTGCAGCAACAACAACCTCATCGTCCTGATAAAAATATAATGGACGGATGCCATTCGGGTCGCGCATTACAAATGCATCCCCGTGACCAAACATACCACACATGGCAAAGCCGCCTTCAAAATCTTTTGAAGCACGTGTTAAAATGCGCTGAATATCTAAATCGCTGGCAATTAAATTGGTTAATGTTTTATTGTCGTGATATTCTTTTCTTTCGTCAAACAATCTTTGCACTTCATCATCAAGAAAATGCCCGATTTTTTCCATTACGGTTACCGTATCGGTAAATTGTTTGGGGTGCTGACCAAGTTCTAATAATTGCTGAAACAATTGTTCGTTGTTCACCATATTAAAATTGCCGGCTAAAATCAGATTTCTGGTTATCCAGTTATTATCGCGAACAAATGGATGTACACTATCAATATCATTACCGCCAAAAGTGCCGTAACGTAAATGTCCCATCAATACCTCACCGGTAAAAGGCACATTTTTGCGCATCCACTCCGTATCGTTATACAATTCAGGGTTTTTGCGTTCAATCTTGCGGGCTTTTTTAAATACTTCTTCGAAAATATCCTTAATAGCCGATGGTGCAACGCTGCGTTTGCGGTCCAAAAACTTATAACCCGGCTCGGAATCAATTTTTATGGTGGCAATACCCGCTCCATCCTGACCTCTATTGTGTTCTTTCTCCATCAACAGGTATAATTTATTCAACCCATACAAAGGAGTGCCATATTTTTTATGGTAGTAGGAGAGTGGCTTTAATAAACGAATGAGGGCTATGCCGCATTCATGCTTGATTTGATCGCTCACAAATAAATGTTTCTGAAATTGAACCGCAAATTTACTCAATTAACGGCTTAAATGTCTCATAAAAACATGAATAAGCAGGATAAGTTCCCCTTAATACGGTAATAACACGCTTGGGGTTGTGCAAAAGAAAATTACTTAGGGTATAAAACCTTTGTGCAGTCAATAAACAGCGGTAAAATACAAGTGGCTATTACAATAAACCTTTTATCAGGTCATCAACACCAACACCATCGGCTTCAGCCTT
>DAOSIN010000163.1:0-4984 GCA_035366675.1 Salinivirgaceae bacterium
AAATTTACGTTACCTCCATACTCATTGAACGTGTTCGTAATGTACATTACTCACTTTTAAGACATTATTCATTTTTTATTACTTTAATCTTGCCCATTAGAAAGGTTTTACTATTTTTACGAAGGCATAATAAAAAATACCAAAATTTACATTAATTTAAAAATATAAAATAATGAGTTCAACAAAGAAATCCCTAATTCCCATGCTTTTAATGGGATCATTATTGCTATTCGCAACAAGTTGCAAGGAAGAAAAAGAAGAAGATAAAGTAGGTTTACCTATTGTATCAACTACTGCAGTAACTGATATTACAGATATTACAGCGAATAGTGGTGGCGACATTACTTCAGACGGTGGCGCGCCTATAACAGCACGAGGAGTGTGCTGGAGTACAAGTCAAGCCCCAACGATTTCTGACTACAAAACAACTGACGGTACAGGTGTTGGTAAATTTACAAGTTTATTAAGTGATTTGTCGCCTAATACTACATACTATGTACGTGCTTATGCGACAAATAGCAAAGGAACAAGTTATGGCAGTGCCATTTCTCTTACCACACTACAAGAGGAAATTGTTGGAACTTTCGTCGATCCACGTGATAAAACAGAGTATTCATGGGTAAAAATTGGCAATCAAGTTTGGATGACAGAAAACTTAAAATATCTACCAAGCGTTGGTCCTGATACAATTTCAGAAACAGAACCATATTATTATGTTTATGGTTATTATGGTACAGATGTTAACGCAGCCAAGATAACAGAAAGTTATAAAACCTATGGTGTTTTATATAACTGGAAAGCTGCTTTGATTTCTTGTCCGAAAGGCTGGCATTTGCCGAGCAGTGTTGAGTGGCATCAATTAGTAGAATACCTTGGAGGCGAGAAAATTGCCGGCGGTAAACTTAAAGAAACAGATACAACTCATTGGAATAGTCCAAACATTGGTGCAACTGATGAAATAGGTTTTACTGCCCTACCGGGTGGTAATGGTAGTAATGGAAATTTTTACGGTATCGGGAAGTGCGGTGATTGGTGGAGTACTACAGTGTGCAACTACGGATATTTTCACTATCCCGGCAGCGCAATGCTTCTTACAATTTTATACAGTAGCACTAATGCCTACATGGTAGCCACAGCTATGAGAAATGGATCGTCTGTCCGCTGTTTAAGGGATTAATTTATTTGATTTTTTTACACCGAGTTTGTCTAAGTGAATTGTAAAATGTACAAGTTTTTGGAGTGGTAGCACTTTTACACTTTGGCTCCACTCACACTTTGACTTGGCTCAGTGCACCGTTTCTATGGTTATTGAGCCTGTGCTTCGACCAGCTTAGCGACTGAGTGCACCGCCTTGCACACTTTGACTACGCCCAGTGCGTCGCATTGCTAATTGTTAATTGAAGATGTTACTTGTGCGTCAAGGCTCCCCTTGCTTAAATGGATTTTAATATTGTCGTTAACACTTGCTTGCTCGCTGTCGGTAATGCGTTTACCATCTTTGGAGACAATGGCATATCCAAGGTTAAGTATGGTTTGAGGATTTACTGCTGATAGCTTCTGTTCAGCAGTATTTAGCTGTTGTTGCAAGTTTTTTATATTCGTTTTTACAGTATCTTTTAACTTTTGTTCAAAATAGAGTGTAAGGCTGTTTTGTTGAGCACAGAAGGCTTTAAACGAATACTTTAGTCTGTTTTCCATATTATTAAGTGCAACTTGCTGTTTGTGTGAAAAGTTTTGAGCCACTTTTGAAACTCTTTTATCTAACATTAAAAGTTGCTCTCTGTTAGCTGTTTGATAGAGATATGCAGCGTTTTTAATTGAGTTCTCTAAGTTGGTAAGTTTCTGGTTTTCAATAATAAAAAGCGAGTTTACGCTGTTTCTTAATCTCAATTGCAAATCGTTTAATTCACTACTTGCTTCAAGATTTAAATCGACAATAAAATCAGCAACGGCAGTGGGGGTTTTTAAGCCACGATTGGCTACAAAATCGGCAACCGAATTGTCTCGCTCGTGTCCAATTCCTGTAAAAACAGGTATTGGCAGTTGTGTGATAAGGTATGCAAGCTCAAAGTCGTCAAATACCGCAAGCTCAGCTTTTGAGCCTCCACCGCGAATAATAACTAACACATCGTACTGGGTTTCAGAGTCAAAAACTGCATGTATTGCATTTTGTATCGACTTAACAGCCTGTGCTCCTTGCATATAGGCTTCAAACAGGTTGACGTTGAACACAAAACCGTAAGGGTTGTTTTCGATATGATTTACAAAATCGCCGTATCCGGCAGCAGTTGGCGAAGATATTACAGCAATGTTTTTAATGATTTTCGGCAATGGGAGCGATTTATTCATATCATGAATCCCCATTTCAATTAAGCGGCTGATTATCAGTTGTTTTTGCTGCTCTAAATCGCCCAAAGTATATTTTGGGTCAATATCATTAACCTCAACACTTAATCCGTATAAGCTGTGATACGACACTCGCACCATTACTAATACTTGCAACCCGACTTGAATCTCCGAGCCTGTAACCGAGCTAAAATATGATTGCAGTAACGGAAAGCGATTTGCAAAGATAATCCCGCGCAGTCGTGCAATTATCTGACCTCGGCTATGTTCAACCAACTCTAAGTAACAGTGTCCGTTTGCATTAACATTCATCTCGCTAATTTCGGCAACCACTGGTACTGTAAAAGGAAATACCCCCACAATTGCGTTTCGAATTTTCTCCGAAAGTTCTGATAAAGTGATAGGTTCCGAGCCGTTAGCCATTTACGAGTGTTTTTATTTGGATGTTTATTGAACAGGTTTATGGCGGATATTGTGTATCAAATGTCTCGCTTCGATACAGAAAATACTTGATTTGTAATCGTGTAAAAGCTTAGTAAACAGTTCAATAGCCTTATCGTTGTCATTCAAATATTCCGAGTATAGTTTTCCTAATTGAAACAACGAAAAATCGCTATTTGTTTCATAACTATAGAATGTAACTGCTCTCTCGTAAGTTTCAGCTGCTTCGGAGTATCGTGCGTTTTCTTGCAATATTTTACCTTTCAGGTTTAAAGCTTCAACCGAAAGAAACAAATGTCCTGTTGCAACAACCGAATCTAACATGGTTAACGCATTTTGCACGTCATGTTGTGCATGTTTCAAAAGTGCAGTTGCGTATAGTTTTAAAGGCTGTTGGGTCGAATCTATCTCCGACCACCCCTCATAAAGCACTATCGACATTTCAATTGCATCGTTTGAGGTAAGTTTTGTAGTAGAGGCTTTAATTACATCTATTTGTGATTTTGCCCACTCGAAATCGTGTAGATAGAATGCCATTTTAACTTTTCTGAATTTAGCTTCATACCCGATCGGGTTTTCTTTGTTGTCACGTTCTACCTTGGCGTAAATAAGAGTAGCATCCCATATTTTGTTCTGATACAGCATTATATCAGCTTTAAGAATCTCTATATTTGCAATATCGGTTTTTGTCAAACCTCTGATGTTTTCTGCCTTTTCAATTGCTTGAAGTGCTTCTGTATAGGTCTCTGAGTATAAGCTTGACAACTCAATAAAATTTAAAATAGTAGGCAAAAAATCGCGTCGATAACCAAATTTATTTATAGCTTCTCTGTAAAGCTCTATTGTATTGTTAATAGCCTCTATATCAGCATCTAATCCTGTTTTAATTCTTACAAATAAAACATACAGTTTCTCTCTGTATGCCTCTTCATAAAATGGTGAAAATTCGCCATACGCTAAAACATCATTATAGGCTTTAACAGCTGTTTCATAGTCTTTTGCGTCTGTAGCTTGTTTCGCTAATGTTATTAGTCGGCTTCCATTTTCCCGATTACGCAAATCGAGTGCACGTGCCTGAATATATGCGCCGGAATAATTGTTTTGTTGAATATATATCCAAATCAACATTTCGTTGAAAACGTCGTGTTTGGGATATTGCTGAATTTTTAAGAGTAGCTTTTGTTCTACGATATCGATAAGAGATTTATCTGTATCGGTATAAATTGCTGAGTTTAAGCGATTTTGCACCATTTGTAGAAATCCGTCACTGCGCGCCAAAAGCTCTAAATAAATATCTACCATTTCATCATATCTGCGCATATAGTAGTAGAGCGTAGCCAGCTCTTGCTCAAATGATTCGTTTTTGAGCTTTTTAGATGCCTCAAAATAAGTTCTTTCAGCCCATTCAAACTCTCTGTTATTTATAAATCTGCTTGCTACTGATACAACGTTATTTCTACTATTCAACAAGCCTGAAATAGCCTCGCGATAGTACTTTTCTGACTCTTTTGTTTTGCCTATCAGCTTGTATATCTGTCCAATATCAACTTTTAACGATGGACTATCGCCCATTTTTCGCGAATAGTGTTTTATAGCTTTTTCGGTTTCGTCATATTTTTTTTGCTCTACGAGTGAATTTAGATAATATCGCAAATATGTACTGTTGGTATTTTTTTTCAACAGAGTTTCCAAGACCGACTCAGCTTTATCAAACTCTCTGTTATTGTAGTATTCGAGAGCTATACGAAACTCCTGTTGTCCGTAAACTTTGTTAAAGGATAACAGAACTATTGTCAATAGCGAAAAGCGAACTATTTTATTTAAAAAACGCATTTTTATTATTTAATTTTTTGGAAAAGATGCCTCAATAATCGAATCAGCCTTTGTTTCAATACTTCGATAATAGTATCCTATATTCTTTATTCCCAATACTTTATCAATGTCAGATTGCATTAAATTGAAGCTTTCTAGTTCATGGTCAATGTAAAAATTGATACTGTCACTTGGAATTACACCGTGCTCAATATCTGAGCGTAATTTTTCTAACTGTTTTTTACAAAAAAATAGTGCGGGTGCCGTTTTCTCAGCTAGATGAACCAAATCTACAAGACCATGTACATAATCTGCAAAACTTGAAAGAACGTTTTTGTCATCTTCTGTAAGAGCTTCGTTCTTTCCAAATTCAACCTGTATTTGT
>DAOSIN010000164.1:0-4982 GCA_035366675.1 Salinivirgaceae bacterium
ATAATATAAATAGTTAAAAGTTAAAAAATAGACGGAGCATGCTCCGTCTCTATATTGCTCATTTATCTGTGACAATCCGTCTAATCTGTGTCATCTGTGTTCTAATTGCTAATTGATTAAGTTTTTTCTAATTTTGTCAAAAAAAAGATATAATGACTAACGTGGTTCTAAGCACTGCATATTTTCCTAATATACAATATTTTACAAAATTGGTTTCCAATAAAATTGTGTTTATTGAATATCACGAACATTTTTTACGTCAGAGCTTTAGGACGCGTAGTTGCATATATGGTGCTAATGGGCAACAATCGTTGAATGTTCCTGTTGAAAAATATTCAAACAATACTAAAATATCAGAAATAAAAGTAGCTTATCATCCAGCATGGCAAATAAATCACTGGCGGAGTATTATGTCAGCTTATAAAAATTCGCCCTATTTTGAGCATTATGCCGATGGTATAAAACAATTATTCCAAAAAAAATATGAATTGTTGATCGAAATGAATTTAGAAATATTGAATACGTTACTTAAAATTCTGAAAATTGGTGTAGATATTAGAAAAACTGAAAATTATGAAACATCGGTTGATAACGATTGGAGAAATGGCATTCATCCCAAAAAACAGTATGCGAAAAGAGATGATAGTTTTAAGCCGTTCCGATATTATCAAGTTTTCGCCTATAAACATGGCTTTATCCCAAACTTATCAATACTTGACGCTATATTTTGTGAAGGACCGGCAACAATTAATATAATAAATAAATCGATAAAAGCTCTTTAATCAAATTCAAAATCACTATCTTAACAGCCCGAAATATACACAGCAATTATGAGCCGTTTTTTTCTTATTTTAATCATCATATTTCTGAATATTAGTCATTTAACTGCAAAAAAATTTGACCAGCTACAGTTTGTTAGATATACTACCGAACATGGTTTGCCTGTCGGCACTGTCTGGAAAGTTTATCAAGACTCATGCGGCTATATTTGGTTTGGTACCGAAAATGGACTTGCCTTTTTTGATGGTTTGCAGTTTAAAACATTTTCTACAAGTGGTTTAAAAGCAAAATCTTTGAGTAATAATAAAGTTTATGACATTATTCAAGGTTACGATAAAAAGACATATATAGCTACTGCCGAGGGAATTAATGTATTTGACAAAATATCGGGAAATTTCTCTGTTTTAGAGATTAACGATACAGTAATCAATTTTCAAAACCAGCCTGTTAGAACTATTTTTATTGAATCAGATTCAATTCTTTTAGCTGGATATCAAACACTTGGGCTTGTACGTATCAACCTAAAAACAAAAAAAGCAACAATTGTTAAACTTATTGACGACAATTTGTATGTCCGTTTGATAGCAAAAACAGAAGACCAAAAGTATTTAATATCAACTTTTGGGAAAGGTTTTTTCATAATTGACCAAAATGGAAAAATTGAGCATTATCTCGTATGCGAAACCCACAAAGACCAAATTGAACTTGAGGGACGAAACCGTGTTAATCAGGTGTTTGATTACGACAAAAAACACTATTTAATAGCTACAGAACGAGGACTGTTTAGGTTCGATAAACGTAATAAAATTATTTCGGAGGTAGCTATTACAACCCTTAAAAATAAAAGCGGAACAGCTCCACAAATCAGAAGAATATTGCGAGATAGTAATGGCGACATATGGATTGCGACTTATGCAGGATTATTATTCATAGAAAATAACAACATAGAAGGCGGACACCTGTTTGAAACACAGGAGAATAGCGAATATTGTATATCAAGTAATCGATTGCTTGATATAATGGAGGATAGGGGCGGCTCAATTTGGATAAGTAATTTTGATGTGGGTGTTAATGTTATACACGGGACAGATGTGCGTTTCCATCATATTTGTAAATCAGACGCTCCAAACTCGCTCCCTGCAAATATTGTAACAGCCTTTGAAAAACTTGATAGTCGTAGAATGCTAATAGGTACTACTGGTGGCGGTATATCAATATTTAACGTAGATACAGATGATTTTATTAATCTTAATCAAAAATATAAAACGTTAAGTAGCAGAGTGTTATCTATACATAAAGATCAGGCAGGAATAATATGGATTGGAACTTGGGGCGAAGGGTTACAAAAATTAGATTTAGAAACTGGAAAAGTAAGTTCATATAAAAAAGGACATGAACAAGAAAAATCTCTTGACAACAATACAGTTATTCAAATAGTCCAAGATGATACGGAACACTTGTGGATTGCAACATACAGTGGATTAAACAGACTAAACATTAGAACCGACGAAATAGAGCAATTTGAAGAATATTTAGGAATAGGAAACACAGCCATATTCACTATCTTCAAGGATTCGGACAATTCTCTTTGGTTAGGAACAAACGGAAAAGGTCTTATACTGTTTAATCCTAAAACGAAATCTGTTGAAAGATATTTAGCTAATGAATCAGATTCGCTTTCAGTTGCAAGCAATACCATATTTTATATAACAAAAGATACACGAGGCGATTTTTATATAGGTACAGAGAAAGGTATATCGGTTTTGAAATCGGGAGAAAATAAGTTTTATACTATTGATGAATCGCACGGGATTTCAAATAATATTGTTTGGGCAATAATTGAGGATAGCAAACAAAACTTCTGGATTAGTGGAAACAAGGGAATAACTCGATATAACTCAAATATTGAAGTATCAAATCCCGAAGCCTTTAAAACTTATGGAAGAAAAGATGGTTTAAGAAATCTCGAATTTAGTCAGGGAGCGTATTACTATGATAAGAGTTTAAACCTTATATATTTTGGTGGTATTCAGGGTTTTTACTACTTTAATCCATTGAAGATTGAGCCTAGAAAATTTGCACCCGAAATACAAATTACCTCAATAAAAGTCATGGATAACGAGTATGTTTCTGATACATCGGTTACATTTATGAAATCGTTGACATTGCCGTATTCAAAAAACTTTTTATCATTTGAGTTTGTAAGTCTCGACTATTTTGAGCCAACCAACAATCTATTTCAATTTAAGCTGTCGGGTCAGACAGAAAAATGGTCGCAACCAAGTACAAGAAACTACGTTTCATTCCCCGATTTGAAAGAAGGAAGCTATGTTTTACATATTCGTGGAACCAACAGTGAGGGATATTGGAGCGATAAGCAACGCTCGATAGAAATAACCATTACACCTCCTTGGTGGAGGACCAACATTGCATACGTTTCATATGTTTTAGCAATAATAATAGGCGTTTTAAGTTTCGTAAGGTGGCGAACATATAAACTTGCACGCGAGAAAAAGATTTTGGAGGCAATTGTTGCAGAGCGAACCAAAGAGTTGAAACAGAAAAATGAAGATATTACAGCCAGCATCCAATATGCAAGACGGATACAGCAAGCAATAATATTTCCTAAAATTACTGAATTCTTGCGTGTTTTCCCTGACTCTTTCGTCTTTTTTAAGCCTAAAGATATAGTAAGTGGAGATTTTTTCTGGTATGGGAAAAAGGATAATCGTCAATTTTTTGCTGCTGCCGATTGCACCGGTCATGGCGTACCTGGCGCATTTATGAGTATTATTGGAAACAACTTGTTGGAAAAAGTTGTGTATGAGTATGGTATGTCAGAACCACATGAAATACTCACTTTGCTAGACAAAGAAGTAAAAAGAAGCTTAGGTCAGAAAGGTCGCCGTAATGATACATTTGATGGAATGGACATTGCTTTATGTGCTATTGATGAAGGCAGTAACAAACTTCTCTACTCGGGAGCTTATCGTCAATTGATATTAATCAGGAACAACGAAATTATACAATATAAAGCTACCAGAGGTTCCATTGGAGGAAGTCAAATAAAACAAGAAAAAATATTTGATACTGAAATAGTTGATTTACAGAAAAATGACGCAATATATATATACTCTGACGGAATAACCGATCAATTTGGAGGTCCACAAAATAGGAAATTCAGCTCTGCTAATTTATACAAAATTTTATTGGAGATACAAGACAAATCCATGTTGGAGCAAGAAGTAATTATTGAAAACACCATGCGTGAATGGTTAGAGGGTTATGTACAGATCGACGATATTATTTTGACAGGCGTTAGATTTTAAAATATATAATAAAAAAAATATCGGTAGTTTGTTTTATTAGGTTAATTAAAAAAATTAAATACTTTTGCAGACCTAAAGTTAAATCATTTACAAACCAAAATAGCAGTTTCCATGACCAAAGTTTTCGAATCGTTAATAAAAAAACCATTAAAACAACTTGACAATAGCACAGGAAAAGTATTTAGGACTTCGTTTTTTTATATTCTTAAGTTTTTAGCAGTTGTCGTTTTAATTTTAGGATTTTATTTGATAATTAGTGGGCTTTTTGGTAAAACAGGATATTTTGCAACACTTCGAGGTTATTTTTCTGGTTTTGAGTTAACGAGATCAATAATTTGCTTTATTCTTACCCTCGCATTAAATTTTCTAATGTTTTTTGCAGTAGCTGGAGTTCTTTGGTATCGTGCTAACGATTTTAAAACCCGTGAGTTTGATAATGTTCTTTTTATCTTTCCCCGTTTGATAAAAATATTTGGTGAAGCTATTTTTTTGCTTCCAGCCATAGCATCAACAATATCATTTATTGCGATTTTATTCGCTGCTATTCCATACGCGCCAGTTGATGGTTTAATCAGTATTACAGGAGGTTTTAGCACGAGTCTAATCAATAACTTTATTGGCAATACGTTTAGTGCTATGTTTGTACAAAACTTCCACGATTATATATCTTTACTATTTAGCGGTGGACTGATGGGGCTTATTACAGGATTTTCCTTGTCGTTTGCTATTCTGCTTGGAACATACATGTTAGCTGAATTATTTGAACTATTTTTTAAGTTTTTAATGCGTAAAAACGATTAAACGATCCATGGCGGTGCCTCATAAGTGCCCAACTGCTGCGTTACTTCGATATTCGGGCTCAGTCACGTACTT
>DAOSIN010000165.1:0-4975 GCA_035366675.1 Salinivirgaceae bacterium
CAAGCGAATGTCTCGTCATTTCCCGGTTGTCTTTTATTGTTTTTTGTCGTCTTTTAAAATGCCCTATAACGTATAATTTACGAAACAAATATACAACATTCGTATATTATTTTTCTATTTTAAACATCAATATTTTTATATATCTCAATAAATCAATTAAATGAAACAAATAGAACAAATTAAAAGCATTTGTATTTGCGAATATTCTATTTTTTTTACAAAAAATATATTCCTATGCAAATTGAAACCTTATTAGCTGATTATGAAAGAAAGCTAGTACTTCAAAGATACAGTAAAAACACTATTCTTTATTAAATCAGTATAGGATATTGAAGCTCAGTAAAATAAGACGGCTTTAGTCAAAATTAATTGTTGGTTTGGGCTAAAACCTATAAACCACATATCACCTATTCTACTACTTAAAAGTAGTGGCAACTAAAATATAATCAGCTAATTAATTATTAATTGCACATTGTTCATTGATTAAATAGTTTCCTCAACATTCCAAACAAAAGCTCGTAGCCCGTGTTGTTCGTACTCCTTGTTTATCTCTTTTAAATTTGCTAGAATAGGAGCAACCTTCTCATCTTCAACCATTACGATATGGGCATTGTTTAGTTCGGGCCAGGTATGCGTTCCTTCACGTGGTATTCCCTTTACTGACCCTCGACCTCTAACGTCAATCCATTGGCTGTAGCCACGAACTGAGTGTTTATCTAAAACCGTTTGAACTAAGCCGGTAAGTGATTGATTATATGTTATAAATATGGCTTTCATTTTAAATACTATTTAGGGTTTTACTGTGCAATAATGTGTGTTTACGTGTACGTTTAATTTTCCCAACTCCAAATATTGTGTAAATAGTTGGAATTAGAACCAAAGTTACCAATGTCGAGAATGTTAAACCTCCAAATATCGCTATAGCCATAGGTTTCCACATTTCCGAGCCTGTTCCTGCAAAGAATATCATCGGAACCATTGCCAAAATCATTGTCAGCGAGGTCATTAGAACAGGTCTTAGTCGCGAGCGACCAGCACTAATAACGGCTTGTCGTAGCGAGTATCCCCTGTCAACCAACAGGTTAGTGTAATCAACGAGTATAATACCGTTTTTGACTACAATACCGACTAACATCACGGCACCTATAAGTGATATTACGTTTATCGTTGAGTTAAAGATATATAGCGCAATAAATACTCCGGAGAATGCGAATGGTACCGAAAACATTATAATTAATGGTTCTACAAGCGATTCGAACTGCGATGCCATTACGATATAAACAAGTATAAGAGCGAGTAAAATAAGCAATACAATATCAGCAAATGTTTTCTGCATATCTTCGGCACTACCGCCAAACTCAATTGTAACATCTTGAGGTATATTCATTTTTGCTATTTCGGCTTCAAGAGCTGTTTTAACTGTTCCCAAATCCGCTCCCGACAATGCTGATGACACTCTAATCATTCTTACCTTATTTTCGCGTTCGATTTTAGGTGGTGAGTAAAATCGTTCTTGTTTTGTTATTTCGCCCAACCTTACCAATCTTCCTTGAGGTGTCATTATACTGATATTTGCAATATCATCGGTCGATTGTCTGTACTGTTCGTCATATCTTACAATAACATCGTATTCGTTACCATCTTCTTTGTATTTTGTTGCTGTTAATCCGTTTACACGGTTTCTTACTGCTACAGCAACCGAAGCCGTAGTTAAACCGAATGATGTCATTTTTTGATTATCAAGAACCAATTGAATTTCAGGTATTTCAGGGTCACGACTAATTAATACGTCCTTTGCACCTTCAATCTCTTTTAATGCATTTGAAATATTTTCGGCGACAATACTAGTTTCGTCAAAATCATTGCCATATATTTTTACTTCTAATATGTTTCCTCCACCCATTCCACCCATACCTGACCGAGAAGATCCTGCATCGACATAAAATTTTTCAACTTCTGGGAGTTTTTCTATGTCTTTACGCATCTCGTCTGCTATTTCAAAAATAGAGCGTTCTCTATCGGCAACAGGCGTCATTTTCATTGTGTAAGTGATAATGTAGTTTCCTGTTTCACCAAACACAGACATTAAACTATTTTCATCTCCTGCACCTGCACTGGTTGAAAGGATACTAATCTCAGGATATTTATTGCTAAAAACAGAATCAAGGTATGTGGCTGTTTTAACAGTTTCTGAAAGATTACTGCCTTGTGCAAGCTTTACTTGTGCCGATATTCTGTCGTTATCGGAAGCTGGCATGAATTCTGAACCCAATAGTTTTGTTAAAAACATTGACGAAACAAAAATAACGATAGCCGAAATAACTACTAACCAACGATGTTCGACAACGAAAGTCAAAGTTTTTTCGTAAAAATTATCCATTGCCTCTAACATATCCTGCGATAGCCAATAAATACGACCGCCAAAGCCTTTTCTTTCAGGTGTTTTAACTTTCAACATTTTCGATGCTAAAACAGGTGTAAGTGAAAGTGACACAACGGTTGACATCAATACTATAATCGATACTACAAAACCTAAAGGTTTAAACAAAATACCTGTCATGCCACCAAGCAAGGTAAGTGGTAGGAATACTGCAACAATTGTTAGAGATGATGCCATAACAGCCAAATAGACTTCACTTGTACCGTAAATAGATGATTCTTTGGCAAATCCGCCACGTTCAAACTTTTTAGTAATATTTTCAAGTACAACAATGGCGTCGTCAACAACTATACCTATCGCAATTGCCAACGAAGAAAGGGTTATAATGTTAATAGTGTCACCCGCTAAATACATATATATAAATCCGGCAATAAGCGATATAGGTATTGTAATGGCTACAATAAATGTTGCGCGCCAACGTCCTATAAAAAATAAGACAACTAATACTACGAAAAACAACCCATAAAGTAACGTTTCGGAAAGATTATCAATAGCTCTTTGTGTGTTTTCGGAAGCATCCATTAAAATATTTACTTCAACGTCAGGTGGTAGGTTTTTTTCCAACTGTTTCATTCTATCGCGTAGATTTTTTGCTACAGTGACGGTGTTAGCTTCCGATTGCTTTTGAATCAATATTCTAACGTTTTTTTCACCATTTGCGGTTTCGAATGATTTAATATATTTTAATGTATCTCTAACGGTTGCAATATCTCTTAAATAAACAGTTTTTCCGTTGTAATTACTGACAACCAAGTTGTTAATCTCGTCGCTACTTTTAAACTCGCCTTGCAGCCTTAAAGGGATATCAACATTTCCTATTTCAAGGCTTCCCGATGGTACGTTGATATTATTTGCACTTAAAATACCCGCAATCTGCTCGACTGTAATGTTATAGGCATCAATTTTTCGGGGATCAACGTCAACCATAACGGCGCGTATCGGGGCACCAACAAGTATAATGTTTCCAACACCGTCAACGCGGTTTAAAGGTTGAACAATTCTGTTGTCCAAAATATCTTTAATTGCCGGATAGCTTTCGTCTGCAGATACCGTATATACTAAAACTGGCATCATGCTTGTACTCATTTTTAATATTGTTGGAGTTTCAACTTCGTCTGGCAACGAACGTTCAATCATGCCTAATGCATTCCGTACTTCGTTTGTGGCTTCGTCGAGGTTTGCGCCCCATTCAAATTCTAATCCGACAATAGAGATGTTCTCTTTTGAGGTTGAAGAAATCTTCTTAAGATTTGATAGTGAGCCAAATCCATCTTCAAGTTTTCTGGTAACGTTTTGTTCAACGTCAACAGCGTTTGCACCGTGATAATAGGCGAAGACGGCAAGATATGGCGGGTCGATTTTAGGGAAAAAATCTATAGGTAGTTGTAGATATGAATAGATTCCGAAAATCAATACGCCCACAAATATCATAATGGTGCTTATTGGTTTCTTTACGGCTGAATTATATATACTCATGTTATTGTCATTTTATTCTATTAAATTTTCGTTTTGGATATAGTCACCTATTCCATGATTTCAATTTCACTCAGATGTTCAAGTTTGTTTTGCCCGATTGTTACGATTTCGTCACCTACATTTATCCCTTCAACTATTTCAGTTTTATCGTCAAGCATACGACCTGTTTTTACCAACTGTCTGTGAGCCACATTATTACGATTTACAAACAGATACATGTCATTTGTTCCGGTCTGTTTAACCAACGCAATTGTGGGAACTAAAATAGCATCGCCTACGCCAACGTCTAACCTGATTTTTGAGAACATTCCCGGACGAAGTTTCAAATTGCTATTGTTAATTTTAAGTTCCACAGTAAATGTCTTTGTTGCATTATCAATGGTTGGATAAATTTTATTAACCTCGGCATTAAAGGTAACATCTGGGTAGATATCACATTCAACTATAGCTTTCATTCCTTTTTTAATAACTGGAAAATAGTTTGCCGATACTCCTACAAGCGCTTTTAACTGATTGATTTGAATCAAAGATATTATTGCAGGCTTGCCAATTAGTGGTGAGGGTGCACCAGTATATATTTCGCCATCTTCGAAATATTTGCCAGAAACAACTCCACTGAAAGGAGCTTTTATTTTGGTGTTTTCAAGTAAAAACTCATAACTTGTTTTTGCAAGTTGATAACCCTTTTTTACTTGATCGTATTGTTGATCTGCAATACTTCCCGATTTTTTCAACTCTTCGACTCTATTATAGTCGGTTTCAATACTTGTTAAATTTATTTTTGCCTGTTCCAAATTGGTTCTGTCCATCATAGCCAAAATCTGACCTTCTGAAACATTGTCGCTAATATCAACATTGATTTTCTCGATTCTTCCGGGCGATGCAGGCGCTATATGAACCTCCTCCCACGGAGCAAGTGATGCTGTAAAATCAATCGTGCGCGATATTTTTTCGGGTTTTACAACAGTCGTTTTAACCAATACAGCTTTGTTAGTTTCTTGAGTTTCGGTTTCTGATGTTGTGTTTTGCCCACAGCCTACAATTAGTGTAATTAAACCG
>DAOSIN010000166.1:0-4972 GCA_035366675.1 Salinivirgaceae bacterium
CAAGATTATATTTGGCTTCATACGATGTTGGAGCCTTTTCGATTGCTTGTCGATACATTTCGGCTGCTTTTTTCATTTTTACGGTATCAACCTGACCTGTATCGCCAATTGCCGATTTGTAATAGTCGTTTCCCGATCGTATATATTTGCGCTCTTTTTGACTATAAGTCACTTGCGTTGCTGATAATAGCAATATTAGCGCAATATTTAGAATTTTACTACTTCTCATTTTTACTATATGTTAGCTTAAAAAATCTTTTTTGTATTTTAAGTGGATTAATTTTCTGCCAAAATTGCGATTTTCTTTCAGCAATTAACAATTCTAAAATCAATAATATAAAGCTAAGTGCTGCGATAAAAACAAACTGTTCTTCATATTCGGCAAATACCTTTTCCACGACCTCGCCCTTTTCGATTTTGTTCAATTCGTCGAATAGATTTGAAAGCCCTACTCTTTGATTGTTTGCACGGATATATGCGCCGTTTCCTGCCGAGGCTAATTGTTGTAACATTCCCTCGTTAAGCCTTGTAATAACGGTGTTTCCTTGTCTGTCGCGATGAAAATCGTTGGGTCTATTTTTTATGGGAATCGGGGAACCCTCTGGTAATCCCATTCCTAATGTAAATATTCTAATTCCTTGTTCAACAGCACTTTGAGCCAACTCAATAGCCTTATCTTCGTGGTCTTCGCCATCGGAAATAATAATTATGGCTTTGTTTCTAACTTCTGTATTCGAGAATGATACAAGTGCTCGATTTATCGCAGTAGAGATATCAGTTCCTTGATTGCTAATTAGTTCGGGTTCAACCATATCGACAAACATTCTGGCTGCTCCGTAATCGCTTGTCATGGGAAGTTGCGTAAATGCATCGCCCGCAAAGACTATCAAGCTAATACGGTCGTTTTCTAATTGCCCAATAAGCTGATTTATAGCACGTTTAGCCGCAGTAAGCCTGTTTGGTTTAATATCTTCAGCTAACATACTGTTTGATATGTCTAAAGCTATCACTAACTCCAAGCCTTGCCGCTTAACCTCTTCTGTTCTTACGCCATATCTGGGTCTTGATACCAAAAAAACCAATGATATCACAGCCAATGACCAAACAATAAACTTATATACAGGTCGTAATGTTGAACGTTTTGGCATGAGTTGTTCAACTATGCTTGCCTTGCCAAGTTTTTTAATTCTTTGGTTAATGATATATCGCCATGCAATAAAGGCCGCTATCGCTATGGGGATAAGCCAAAGAAGTTTCAAATATTGCGGGTTTTCAAACTCAAACATAATGTTACTTTTTAAGGAATAGTTTTAAAAATAGTGTTTCTTAAGAGAAACTCGATCAAAATCAATCCAAGTGCTCCAACTGCAAACATAAGGTATGCCTCTTGTTTTTTGCTATACTCTTTTACTTCGATTTTGGTTTTTTCTAATTGATCAATCTGTTCGTAAATTTTTGTTAATGTCTGTTTACTTGTCGCTCTAAAATACTGTCCATCAGTCAAATCGGATATTTGTCGCAACAGGTCTTCGTCAATTTCGGTCTTCATATTTTGATATTGAATACCAAAAGGTGTTTGCACAGGATAAGGTGCCTCGCCCATTGAACCTATACCAACGGTGTATGTTCTGATGCCGAACGTTTTAGCTATCTCGGCAGCTGTAATTGGGTCAACCGAACCGGAATTGTTAACTCCGTCTGTCAGCAGGATAATGACCTTACTCTTAGCATCGCTATCGCGCAGACGACTGACGGATGTCCCTAATCCTGAACCTATTGCGGTTCCATCAGCGATAATTCCTGCCTTGATATCTGAAATTAAATTGATAAGAACGGCATGGTCGGTTGTCAGTGGGCATTGGGTAAAGCTCTCGCCGGCATATATTACCAAGCCTATTCTATCGTTTGGACGTCCGCTGATAAAGCGTTGCGCAGTCTCTTTCGCCACCTCTAACCTATCGGGCTTAAAATCGCGGGCAAGCATACTGCCAGAAATATCTAAAGCGATTATAATATCTATCCCTTCGGTTGTCTGGGTTTCCCACGCACGCGATGATTGCGGGCGCGCCATTACTACGATAAGCAACGAAAGTGCCAAAATTCTAAGAAGAAACAGCACGTGACGCAGATATATGCGCCATCGGTTTGCATCAGCCTTAAATGCCTCTAAACTACTGGTTTGATAAGAAGCATACTGCTTTTTCTCCTTTAAAATGTACCACGCAATAAGTGGCAATAGCAGGATGAATAAATAAAAATATTCCGGATTTGCGTATGTATAATTGAACATTATATTATTATTAAAATCTTATAATTCAATGCGTTAATTTGATTTAATACTCTCGTCATTTTGAGAGTCAACTTCCTCAGGTTCTGGGATAGCCTCAATTTTGGTTTTTAGGACAAAATCGTAGGCTTGCTCCAAATACTTGATATGCTCAGAAGCCAATGGTTCAAATTTTGCAAACTTTACTAAGTCGGCAGTTTCAAGGAACTCAAGCAATTTTGTTTGTAACTCTTTTTCAATCACCTTTTTAACTTTCAGTATCTGCGATATATCGGTTGTGGAGCTTTCAAGAGCCATTATCTCGAATCTTAGCTCAAGATATCTTCTTAAAATTTCAGAAAGTTTTGAATAGTAGTCTTTTACCTGCCCTTTTTGCCAATATTTCTTCTCCGACAATAAGTCGAGTTCGCGTAATGCAACCACATGAGCCTCCTCTTTGGGAATCTCCTCAACTATTTCAACTATTTTTTTCTTACGATTTTTCAAGAACCAAAGAACCAAAAAGACAATAATTAAAGCTATAACTATTATTATCAAATAAGGCATATACTCTTGAAAGAACTCCTTGATAGTCAGCGGAGTATCTAACGGTAATTTTATATCTGCTACTCTTGTTTCTGCGCTATCAATTTGGATTGTTTGTACACCAAAAAAGAGTGGATTAGTGTAAATCGTATCAACCGCATTCGATTTGTGGCGCAACATCACAGCAATGGGGTTAATGTAATAGTATCCGCTATCGAAAGATGTTAGCACATATCGCTTACGGATTATCGAACGACCGTTATCATCAATCGTGTCGAACGGTAAATCTTTAAGAATCTCGACGTTCTTGATAATTGTATCGGTATAAACGGGAAATTGGACAAATGCAGAGTCATAATTTTCAACATCAATTTGCAGTGTAACATGGTCGCCAATAAGAAGCAGTGTAGTATCTAAATCTGCTTTTGCCTGTGGCATACGCAGACTTGTTTGCGCATGACTTTTTACCACAAACATTGATATTAATAGTAGTAAAAATATCTTTGATATAATTCTCATATTCAACTATTTAGTTATTTATAATAGTCTATGGTATAGACTATTACATCGAACGCATTTTAAACATTTTCATTAAAGGTATTACATAATCCTCGTCTGTTCGTATATCAACAGAGTCAACACCACTTCGAGTAATTGACTTGGAAAAATATTGACTCAATTTCTCTTTCCATTGTTGATATAGCTCGCGGTTTTTGGTTCTTGAAGTATCAACCCAAAACTCTTTGTTAGTTTCGGCGTCCAACATTCTAATCAATCCTACATTTGGCAAAGCGTCTTCAAGCGGATCACTAATTCTTAGAGCAACTAAATCGTGCTTGTTGTTGGCTATCATCATGGAACGTTCGTAGCCTGTATCAATAAAATCGGATATAAGAAAGGCTGTGCAGCGTTTTTTTATTGCTCCCGTGAAAAACTCCAACGCATTGTTAATATCGGTTCCCTGCTCTTCGGGTTCAAAAGTTAGTAACTCGGTGATAATCCGCAATATATGTGTACGTCCTTTTTTAGGTGGAATAAATTTTTCTATCTTATTTGTAAAGAAAATAACTCCAACTTTATCGTTATTTTGAATTGCCGAAAACGATAGCACAGCTGCGAGTTCGGTCATCAAATCACGCTTCATTATACTGTCGGAACCAAAGTTGCGCGAGCCGCTTAAATCGACAATCAACATTACGGTTAACTCTCGTTCCTCTTCAAAAACCTTTACATATGGGTGATTGAAACGAGCCGTGACGTTCCAGTCTATATCTCGAATCGGGTCGCCGTATTGATATTCGCGAACCTCGCTAAATGTCATTCCCCTACCTTTAAATGCGGAATGATATCTACCGGCAAAAACCTGTCGAGTAAGACCTCTGGTTTTAATCTCAATCTTACGGACTTTTTTTAATAAATCACTTGTTTGCAAAGTACTTAATTTAAATGTTCGTAATTTTTCTTAACTAAAAACTGAAATTAACCACTATGGCACCTCAATTGTATTTAGCACTTGATCAATAATATCCTCAGAGGTAATATTCTCTGCTTCAGCTTGATATGTAACACCTATTCTGTGTCTTAAAACATCGTGGCACACGCTTCTGATATCCTCAGGTATAACATATCCACGGCGTTTGATAAAAGCATAAGCCTTTGCCGCGCGAGCCATACTGATACTTGCACGAGGAGAGCCTCCATAAAATATCATCTCTTTTAACTCGGGCAGTTTATATTGATCTGGAAATCGTGTAGCAAACACAATATCAACAATATATTTCTCTATTTTTTCGTCTAAATAGACCTCTTTTACAACTTCACGAGCTTTAACAATCTCGTCAGCTGTAACTACTCTGTTGGCTTTTGGATACTCTTTTAATAAGTTTTGTCGCATTATCAGCTTCTCTTCTTCTATGGCAGGATAATCAACAACCGCTTTGAGCATAAAACGGTCCATTTGCGCTTCAGGTAGTGGATATGTTCCCTCTTGCTCAATTGGGTTTTGCGTTGCCAATACCAAAAAAGGATTTGGAAGCTTATGCGTTGTATCGCCAATTGTTACTTGTTTTTCCTGCATTGCTTCGAGCAAAGCACTCTGCACTTTAGCAGGCGCACGGTTAATCTCATCAGCCAAAACGAAATTTGTAAAAACAGGTCCTT
>DAOSIN010000167.1:0-4971 GCA_035366675.1 Salinivirgaceae bacterium
AATTATTTAAAATGAAAAGGACAAAACTTATTTTGGTAACATTAATTATTTGCATTACTACGATTACTGCACAAGAACAAACAAAAGGCGTCAATAAAGGATTAGGGTTCGGATTTCAGATTAATCAATTTCAAAAGGACTTTGGATTAGGGTTGAATTTTACAACTCCTTATTTTGGATATGACAAAATAGCTTTAAGATTACGTGGAAACTTAATGTTTAATGAACATATTCATAATTTGGCTACAACATGGACTCCATACACAAATTTATCGTTAGGGTTAATTGGTGTTGGCGGAACGATTGGAGATTTTATTAGATTATATGGAGAAAGCGGCGTAATAGGACTGCTGCCATCAGCCGATTTTTCAAGTAAAAAATTTGAATTTGGCGGATATGGTTTATTCGGATTTGAATTTTTTATGAATAAATATATTAATTATTTTATTGAGTTAGGTGGCATTGGAACAGGAGCACAAGCTGATAAAATTATGTCCAAACCGATTTATTCAAACGGGTTTTTAATAGATGTTGGATTGAGAGTTTGCTTATAAAATTAGTTACTAATTTAGTTGCCAAAAAAATTTTTTTTAAACTATTTATAAATGTTACGAATATTATCACTTTTAATGCTATTTCTTATTATTAGCAACTCTTTTGGACAAGGGAATTTGCCCAAAGGTATGACCGAATACGAAAAATCTATTTGGGAAGATTATATAAAAAACTACCCTGTTGACAAAGGTACTGCCCCACCTGAATTAACGCCACGAACGCCTGCCGAATTTGAAGAGAATCAGGGTGTTATTGTTACTTGGACACAATATACAAGTAATTTGCGTGAGATTGTGAAACACGCAAAAGAGTCTGTCAAAGTGTATATAGTTTGTTCAAATCCCTCGAGTGTTACAAGCTATTTGTCACAAGGAGGCGTAAATACCAATAATATTGAATTTGTTGTTGCAGACTATAACTCAGTTTGGGTGCGCGATTATGGTCCACAAAGTATTTATTTACAAGGAACCAATCAATTAGCTTTTGTGGACTGGGTTTACAATCGTCCTCGACCTGCTGATGATCAAATTCCAGTGGTTATGGCAAACTACTTGAATTTACCGATTTATCAAATGACCGTTACCCCTAACAGATTAACTACAACTGGCGGTAATTTTATGAACGACGGTTTTGG
The DNA here is from genome assembly GCA_035366675.1 of Salinivirgaceae bacterium. Lineage (GTDB taxonomy): Bacteria > Bacteroidota > Bacteroidia > Bacteroidales > Salinivirgaceae > JAAYQU01. The sequence goes on from DAOSIN010000167.1 coordinate 1,190, forward strand.
CAAAGGCTTCTCTTCAAATCTTATTTTAACTGAAAATAGTTCACTTACTGAAGCTCAGATTGATACTATAAAAAAACGCTATATGGGAATATCTCCTTATATAAAAATGACGGTTCTACCATACGACGGAATACACCATATAGATATGCATATGAAGCTTATTGACGAAGAAACTTTGCTTGTAGGGCAATATCCTACAGGTGTTTCAGATGGTCCCCAAATCGAAGCAAATCTAAATTATATTTTAAATAATTATCAAACACCTTATGGTCGTCCCTATAGAGTAGTCCGTATCCCAATGCCGGCTAGCGAAAATGGACAATATCCTTCACAAGGTTCTGATTACCTGACTTATACTAATGCAACTATATTAAATAATCTTGTTTTAGTTCCTATTTATGGACTTTCAACCGATAATGTAGCTTTAAACATATATAGAGAGGCAATGCCCGGTTATAAAGTTGTAGGAATAAACATGAGAAATGTAATACCAGCAAGTGGTGCAATACACTGTATTACGCGCGAAATAGCAGCTCACGACCCAATTTTTATTAGCCATGCTCCTATTCGTGACACTATGTATCATATTCCTGAGGGTTACTTAATTACAGCAAATATTTCTTCAGCAACAGGAATACAAAGTGCTACTTTATATTGGAGTGCCGACACTACACAAGGTTTCGATGAAATTGCTATGGAGTATGTTAATGATAATTATGAGGCTTATATTCCTTCGTCAAATGTTGATGGAGATCTGTTTTATTACATTAAAGCCCTTAATAACAACAATAAAACTATTAATAAGCCATTAGTTGCTCCTGCAGGGTTATACAGATTTTACGCCTACGGCAGTGGTGAAGATTATAATTTTGATTTCAGTGCATCTGTATCAACAGCGTTCGTTGATGAAGATATAACTTTCACATTCGAAAACAATGGTGTAGAAGCAAATACTTTTTCTTGGAATTTTGGAACAGGTGCATATCCACAAACTTCTGATACTGAAGGACCTCATATAGTTACCTACACAACAAGCGGAAGTAAAACCGTTACATTAACTGTAAACGGAACGATGACTATGAGAAAAAACAACTTTGTACAAATAAATGACCGTCCGTTGCACAATGTTTCAATTTCAGTTGTGGGCAACGGTAGCGTAACTCCTTTATCAGGTAATTATCAATTGCCTTATGGTCATTCAATTAGATTAACAGCTAACCCAGATGATAGTTGGAAATTTTTTAAATGGGTGGTAAACAATGAGGAATCTGCTGAGAACCCTATAAATATTGGAATAACACAAGATATTACTGTTGTTGCACATTTTGAATGGTTTAATTCAATTTCTGAAATAGACCAGAAGGAAATAAACATTTATCCAAATCCTGCTGACGAATCGCTGTTTGTGCAGTTTAACGAGACTGTTAATGTCAATTCCATTAAAATAGCCAATATGTCCGGCAATATAGTTACAGAAATTAATTCAATTTCTGAGTTAAATCATATTGAAGTTGATTTATATAACTATACTTCAGGTATTTATTTCGTGTTAATAACTACAGATAGCGGAGTTAAGGCTTTTAAATTTGTTAAAATCTAAAAATAGTAAATATTCAGAATAATAAAGGAGCTGTCTTCTTTTCGACAGCTCCTTTATTATTCATAGTTTGTCATGTACTAATCGTTTACTCAAAATAAAATAGCAATGAAACCATACGACCATTAAGCTTCTCGATTGCTTTTGTATATTCAGTATCATCAGGTCGTAGCATATTAAATATACCGAACGAAAACTTTAATTCTGTTGTGAATTTAAAAAAGGGAAAATAGTAGTCTGAGCCAAAGCCAAACTCCACATAAACATCATGGCGATTTAGCCTGATTTTAGGTTTTTCGTCGTCGCGTATTTTCTTTTCAGATTCGAGGTCGAAAGCATAATTAACTCCCGCAATAATGTAGGGTCGGTAGTTGTTTAATCTTACTGACCTGTATTTGAGCAATAAAGGAAATGTTGCATAGGTGCTTTCTATTTTCATAACGTGTTCGCGTAAATCGTTGGAAGCTGCGTCATCTTTAACCAAATAGTGCAGGTTGCGTTGTCCGAAAATTAATCCTGGAGTAAAACGCAAATCGAAATCTTTTGAAATACGAAGGTTTCCAACCATAAGAACAGAAAAGCCGGGTTGCCCCGCTGTTTCCATAGAATATATCGTGTCTAAGGCAAAAAAACTTTCACTGTTAATGCTTCGCATTGAAAAGTAGTTAAATCCTAAAGCAAAACCGTAGTGGAATGGATACTCATCATACAAAGGTTTGTTCCAAACTTGTTTTTTCTGTCCTTGAACATTTATCGAAAAAACGATGAGTAATATTGTTACTATGCTTGCTTTATAAATTCTTAACATCAGTTTTCTATTTTGTTCGGTTTTAAACTTTTAAAACAACAAGTTTTTAATTTTATTGCGCTATATTTTGCTTTTTTGTACCACAATACATGGTTGCAACACCAAAAGTAAGGCTTTTTGCGTACATATTTTCAAATCCAGCTTCTCTCATTATCTTCTCAATTACGTATTTTCGGTTGAAATCTACAACTGATTTGGGTAGATAATTGTATGCCTTTTTGTTTCCTGAAACTAAACGTCCAATTAATGGTAATATTTTATTAAAATAAAATTTAAACAACTTATAGAATACTCTATTTTTTACTGTTGAGAATTCAAGAATAATTGTTACACCTCCGGGCTTTAATACTCGGTGCATTTCGTTTATTCCCTTTACAGGGTTTTCAAAGTTTCTCAATCCAAAAGCTATGGTTGCTGCGTCAAATTCGTTACTTGGGCATTCAATCTGGTGACCATCTGACCATTTTAGCGCTATGCGTGAATTAAGCTTTCTTTTGTTTATTTTACGCCTACCTTTCCGTAACATTTGGTCAGAAATATCAATACCTACAATTTTACTATCTTTAATTTTTTTTGCTCCAAGAATTGCCAAATCTGCTGTTCCTGTGGCGATATCGATAGTTTTTAATGCTTTATGTTGCTTTAATTTTTTTATAACTTTGTCGCGCCAATAGTGGTCAATACCAAAGGAGAGAAAATGGTTTAGAAAATCATAAGAAGGGGCAATATCATCAAACATCGCTCCTATTTCTCTTTTATTAACTGAAATCAATCGTTTTTCGGCTCTCACTTACAGTCTGTTTTCAATAGCAGTCAAATACAACTTTTCTATATCACGAATATTTCCATACGATATGTCATCTATCCGCATATCTCCCCTAGTAACGTGTCCAATGATAGAAAAGGGTGTTTTCTGTAATACCATAAAATCAATAAACTCCTCTTCATGTTCGCTGCTTACACCTACCACAATTCTTCCTTGTGATTCTCCGAAGAGAAAAGCATCTTCTCGTACTTCGGCATCGCTTGTGACATCAAAACCTAAGTGTGAAGGTATACCCATTTCGACAAGTGTGGTGAATAAGCCACCCAAAGAAACATCGTGAACAGCGTTAACCAAGTTGTTAACAATAAGCTCATAAACAGTTTGCTGAATTTTGTACTCTTCGTCTAAATTAAAGTATGGCGCAGGTGATTCGGTAATTTTGTGATAATTAATCAGATATTCCGATTGTGAGATATCATTTTTAGATTCGCCTATTAAATATATAAGATCACCTTTATGCTTAAAATTCAATGTCATAAGGTTGCTTTTATCTTTTATCAAGCCCAACATTCCAATTGTTGGTGTAGGATCAACCGGCACTACTTTACCTT
>DAOSIN010000168.1:0-4965 GCA_035366675.1 Salinivirgaceae bacterium
ATATTGATTTTTTTTGCTCTAATACCTATTCCAAGTGAAATCCCTGCCAACCCTTTTTTATTTATTGTTTTAAGCTCACTACGCTGTTGAAAATTGCAACCTAATTGTAAGTAAAACGATTTGGTTGGTATAAGTTCGAATCCAAAAATTGTGTGTCTAAGAATATTCTCTAATCTGTCGTGAATGTAATCTATCTCTATCTCCTCTGGTTCGAGGTTTGTATTGTTAGGTTCGCTAACATTGCTGTTTGTGTAAATCAAGTTAGGTTGGTCTAAACTATGAAAAACAAATGAAAATCTGAATGGGGCATGCTTAAGTTTTGTACTAATTCCAAATTGAATATCATAAGGCAAGTCTTCTATGTGATTGTCGTAAAATGGTCTTATTTGCTTCCCGATATTTTTAAAAACAAAGGAGACCATTGTTCCGTAATCCGGATTATAATAGTGTGCTCCTAAATCAAAAGCAACGCCGTATGATTTGTAAATATCTATTTGTGAAGCCATTGGCTTAAAAGCAGCCCCAATATGTATATGTTTAAACAACTCTTTTGACCATATTAGATTGAAATAATAGTCGTTTCCGCCGTATGTGCCTGTGTTGTATCCAAAATCGTCCATACGGTCGAAAGTGCCGTAGTTTAAGTATTGAATGCTTATGCCTATATTGCCTTTGTCTTTGAGAGAATAGCCCCATGTGAGACCGCCGTATTTTATTTTGGCGAGATATAGTGCAGTGTTAATCGAAATAAGGTTGCTCATTGTATCTTTAAGGGCTGATGGGTTGACAGTTGCAAAATTTATATCATAGTCGGGTATCGCAATAGAGTTTCCGCCTAATCCTGCTATGCGAGCTGATTGAGGTAGTTCGTAAAATCTGTATATCCCGGTATATCTGCTTTGAGCTGATAGAGCAGTTGTAAACAACAATAAAATTAGCGACAAGTATATTTTTTGTTTCATTAAAAAGTGATTGAGATATTATTAACGTTGTTTTGTCAATTGTAGTATGTATTGAGTGTAATTGAAAACATTTTAACTACTTCTCTTTTTTTGGATTGACGTGTAAATATGTGGTATAATTAATCCGCAGATAACAACAAAAATCCCGATAACGCTTTGCAGATATATGTTTTCATCTAAAATGACAAAAGCGAACAGTGCGGTTAATGCAGGTATTAAATATGTAAACATATTTGCTATTGTAATACTTATATGGTTTAAACTGAATACGAATAGTGTAAATGCAACGACTGACGCAAACACTCCCAATTTCAGAATTGGGTAGTATGATTCAAAAGTAAATGGTATATTTTTAACTGTTTCAATATCAAACAATAGAAAGAACGGTAAGAATAAAAACCAAGCAATGATGTTTTGGTACAACATGATGGTTACGGTATTGTAGTTTTCCAACAATTTTACTAATGTAATTGAATAACCCAACACTGATATAGCAGCTACGAACATTAGAGATATGCCTAAAGAGTTTGCAGAAACATCGCTTGAGCCCGCAAATACAACCATTCCCACACCAACAAACGAGATAATTAACCCTATCAAATGCGAAGGTTTTAGTTTCTGTTTTAGAAACAGGTAAGCTGCAAATGGTGTTAAAAGTGGTATAAGTGCAATTATTACGGAAGCTACTGTCGCTGATACATATTTAAGCCCGTGTGCTTCAGCCATAAAGTAGAGAAATGGCTCGAAAAATGCCAATATAAAAAAGAGCTTGTAGTGTTTGCGGGCTACTTTTTGTCTCTTAAATATTATTGATGTGACTATAAGAAATAGTATCACAGCTATGGTTAATCGCAAAAATATAACTGAAATGGGGGAAAACTTGTTTTCAAATGCCTCTTTGTACCAAATGAACGATAATGCCCAGAGAATCATCGCTGTGGTGACTGCAGCATAGGCTAACAAGTTTTTTTTGTTCATATTGTTACGTTTTTTAGTTTAAAGGGTCGTGAGGGTTAAGTTGTTTATTATGAACGTGTTGTATTGTTAATCTGCAAAGTTTGCTTTAATGGTTTTAATAATTCCATCGGTATCAAATCCGCACTCTTTATGAAGTTCTTGTGGTGTACCGTGTTGAATAAACCTGTCAGGGATTCCAAGACGTATTACTTTTGCGTTGTAGCCGTTATCAGCCATAAATTCTAATACCGCCGAACCTAATCCGCCCACTATTGTTCCATCTTCGACGGTTATTATTGTTTTGTGATTTTGGAATGCGTGATGTAGTATCTCTTGGTCGATAGGTTTTAAGAACAGCATATTGTAATGTGATGGAAAAATGTTCTCTTTGTTTACCTGTTTTATGGCTTCTGATACAAAATTACCAGGATGCCCGATACTTAAAATTGCAATTTTTTCTCCTTCGACCAATATATTTCCTTTACCTATAGTGAGTTGCTCAAATTTGTTTCTCCAGTCGATATTAACGCCATTGCCACGTGGATATCTTATTACAAAAGGCTTACCATTAGGTAGTTGTGCAGTGTACATAAGGTTACGTAGCTCAAATTCGTTCATGGGAGCTGCAATAGTAAGATTTGGAACAGTTCTGAAGTATGCTAAATCGAAAGCCCCGTGGTGTGTTGCGCCATCTTCGCCGACTAAACCGCCACGGTCGAGGCACAAAACAACTTGAAGGTTTTGCAATGCTATATCGTGGATAACTTGGTCGTATGCACGTTGCATAAATGTAGAGTAGATATTACAGAAAGGGATTAATCCTTCGGCTGCAAGTCCTGCCGAGAAGGTTACGGCGTGCTGTTCGGCTATTCCAACGTCGAACGTTCTGTCGGGCATTGCTTCCATCATAATACATAATGAACAGCCAGTAGGCATGGCTGGCGTTATTCCAACAATTTTATCGTTCTCTTTGGCGAGTTCTAACAGTGTTTCTCCAAAAACATCTTGATATCGGGGAGGAGTGGGGTAATCTTTTTTTATGTTGATTCTTTCTCCTGTTACTTTATCGAATAGTCCTGGGGCGTGCCAAATGGTTTGATTTTTTTCAGCATTCGGGAATCCTTTTCCTTTAACTGTTTTAATATGAAGTAGTTTCGGTCCGCTTATGGTTTTCAAATCTTCCATAATAGATACCAAGTGTTCGACATTGTGTCCGTCAACGGGTCCGAAATATCTGAAATTCATAGCTTCAAAAAAGTTCGACTGTTTCAGTAGTATCGACTTAATTCCAGTATCGATTTTTTGAATAATATGGCGTGTTTTAGGAGCTAATCTGTCAAATTTGCCGAGTAGATGCCAGACATCATCTTTTAGTTTGTTGTATGTTTTTGATGTTGCAATATCTATCAAATACTCTTTAAATGCGCCAACACTTGGATCGATAGACATGTTGTTGTCGTTGAGTATAACTAACAGGTTTGTGCTTTGTACGCCGGCGTTGTTTAGTCCTTCGATAGCCATTCCGCCTGTTAATGCGCCATCGCCGATAACAGCCACTATGTTACGGTCAAGTTCACCAAGCTGTCGTGCTGCTATTGCCATTCCCAGAGCAGCTGAAATGCTTGTTGAAGCGTGTCCTGCGCCAAAAGAGTCGTATTCGCTCTCATCGCGTCTGGGGAAACCTGAAATACCGCCCTTTTTGCGATTTGTATGAAAAAGGTCTCTTCGTCCGGTCAGTATTTTGTGTCCATAGGCTTGATGTCCAACGTCCCAAACTATTCTGTCATAAGGAGTATTATAAACGTAGTGTAAGGCAACACTTAATTCAACGGTTCCTAAACTTGCTCCGAAGTGACCCGGGTTTGTCGATACCTGTTCGATAATAAATTGTCGAAGCTCGTCGCAAACTTCAGATAGTTTGTCAATCGGTAGTTTTTTTAAATCGTCCGGATTATCAATTCCTTGTAATAGGTTCATCTTACTTTCTGCCCTTTGCTCTTACAGAATATATGTTAGATTTTTTTAACCTGCGAAGTTATAGTTTTTTTGGTGTAAACCAAAGAATTAAAACACGGTTTGGAGAAAATGATGCTATCTGTAAGCTCAAATATCGTATTAAAGAACGTGGTTACAGAGTACAGATTTATTTGTTGGTTAAATCTTTATATGTCCCCAATTTTCTCCTGTTTTAATGCGATATAGTTGCATTTCGCTGATACCAAAGCGTTTAGCTAAGGTTTTCATTCTTGTTTTGTTGTTTGGGTCGGCAAGTCTTTTTTTTATTTGCATTACTTGCGTTGATGTTAGTTTATGTCCATCTCGCTGTCTATTAAGTTCAGCTAACTGTTTGTGAGCCTCTAAGACTTTTGGGTTGGTTCGTTGATGTTGTAGTTGTTCTTTTTTTGTTACCCATTTTAGGTTTTTCACGTTGTCGTTAGATAGGTTGTGGTCTATGTGGATAACGTGTTTATGCTCTTTTGATGGTTGAGGCAGAAAATGCTCAGCAACTAGTTTATAAATGAATTTGTGTTTGTAAGTTATTTTTCCGTTACTGCGGATTTTATAACGAAACATTCTAAATCCTTCGGTTAGCGACCCTTTTACTACTCTGCCGTCTTCAAACTTGTTGCTGTAGCTTATTAATCGTCCGAAATCTGAGACTGCGTAGTTGAATTGTAACTTGTCTTCAAGCTCAATTTTCTTAAACTTCTCTGTTACAAAAATTCGTAACGTTTCCTTATTTTGTTGCAAAATAAAAAATTTTTAGTGGTTTGTAAAATATTTTTGTATCTCTCTCTGTGTGATAAGTGGTCTTTGTTTGTTGTTGCAGACACACTATTCAATAAACTTTTTTCAAGGGGTTTAACTCTGTTTTGCAGAGGCGCAAGTTAGTCACAATTATTATTATTGCCTAATTTTTGTTACGTTTAAATTTTGTTTTTAGTTAAACACCAAGGTTATTGTGTTTAGAGAGTTTAGAAGAGCTTTGAAAAAGTCGGGGTGACAAGACTCGAACCTGCGACCTCTACGTCCCGAACGTAGCGCG
>DAOSIN010000169.1:0-4958 GCA_035366675.1 Salinivirgaceae bacterium
CTTTTATGGAGGAAAAGTGATTGGCGACCTCAATTTCGCTATGACTGGTTTATGGCCCGCTCCCTCTTTACATTCGGCTTTTGGGTTCTTTTGGAAAGTATTGGTGCCTGGTTGATTGTATGGGGCGACAACCTTATTGTAGGTCATTTCCTTGGTGTTCACGATTTAGGTGTTTATCGAACGGGATGGATGATGGTTACAATAATCTTCGGCTTGGTTCTTAATCCTTTTCTACCCATACTATATCCGACCTTTTCACGGATGCAGGATGACCTGCCTACCCTGAAAAGCGCCTTCCATCGAGTAAACAGAGTCATCTTCGCCTTGGCTCTACCGATGGGAACAGGCTTGCTGCTGTTAGGATCAGAAACGGCTCTCCTTCTTTTTGGCGAAAAATGGCAGGGGTTGGGTTTTGTTTTAGGTGTATTGGGTTTTATGTATGGTATCTCATGGCTCGTTGGGATCAATGCCGAACTTTATCGCGCGATGGGAAGACCTGATATGAATACAAAACTTATGTATTTTGCACTCTTGTACTATATACCTGCCTACTACATAACAGCACAATATGGTTTGGATACATTTACTATGACACGTTTGGCCGTGGCCGTTGTTGCTACGCCAATCCATATATACCTTTGTGTTAAACTATTAGGACTTTCAACATTCTACATCTGGCAGGATGGTAAACCTATGATCCTCGCCACAATTTGTATGGCTGTTGGAATCACTTCTCTCAAGTGGTGGCTTCTGTCGTTTGTTAATATTACTCATGCTGCTATATCCCTTGGTGTTCTTGTCTTCGCAGGATGTCTTATTTACTTCGTCTGTCTTTGGCTGCTGGACCGTGATTTTATCCTTAATACTTCATCCCTCTTAAAAAGATCTACCATATAAAAAAATATTTATGAGATTTATCAGCCGGAAAATCATTAAAACTCTCCTCACTTGTGCCTTAAGCGAAAGACAAATTGAGCTCCTGAAAAAAGAACTTTTTAATATTAGAAATAGGACATCAGACAGGGCCATCAGGCGTGAAATTAAACCAAAAATTTATAAAACATGCCATGATTTCACAACGAAGCATGAAAACATATTGCAAGATGCCTCAAAAAAGATTATCGATTTCCTAAAGCAACGGAAAGTACCTGGCACCGATTTCGATTATTTATATTCAGCTAAAACAAAACAACCAACATTATATGCATCCGCCTATGCTTGCATGACCTTATCCCTACTGGACAGACTTAATTCCATGCCGGCTAATAAGAAATTCGCTTGGTCTCAACACTTTGATAGTTTTCAGAATGAGGCTGACGGCTTGTTTTATGATCCCGTCTTAGATTCTGAACTGTTCATGAAGGCAGATTGGTGGGGAAAACGTCACCTTGCCCTTCATATGATAAGCGCCTATACAGATTTGGGGGAAAAGCCTAGATATCCGTTTTACTTTTTGGAAGAATATTATGATCACAGTCATATCAAGAATTGGCTGGATCGTGTGGATTGGCCAAGCGTGATATCGCACGACAACGATATTGACAATAAAATTATGAATATTGGATGTCTGCTTCAGTATCAGCGAGATACTTGGAATGATGTGCAGGCAGGCAATGCAGTAACTTATCTTCATCAATATTTATTAGAAAAAATTAATCCTGAAACAGGTATGTGGGGCGTGTATAATCCTAAAGATCCTAATCAATGTTCACGAATGGTTCAATTTGCCTACCATTTATTATCTCTATTTTTTTATGACCATGTTCAAATTTCAAATGCCAACAAAATTGTTAACTTAGTGCTGTCGACTCAGAATGAATTAGGTGGCTTTGGAGTGATGTTGAATTCAAGTGCCTGTGAAGACATTGACTCAATAGACATTCTTATAAGACTCTCACCTTTGGTGCCAGATTGCAAAGTAGAAATCGAAAATGCATTACGAAAAGCCATTCCATGGATTTTATGCAATCAGGTTGATGATGGAGGTTTCGTTTTCAGGCTAAATGAGCCTTTTGTATTCGGCCACCCCGAAATGGCCAGCAATAGAAACCAAGGAGCTATGCTTCCAACTTGGTTCAGGACGCTTAGCCTTTCTTATCTTATGAATTATCTAGCTTTTCCCAACAAGTTCATCGTCACCAGATGCCCAGGTTATGAATTTTGAGGTTTCACATGATCAGCCCTCGTTTTTTTTTCGCCAAAGATTTCTTTATAAAAATAAAAAATCCACAATTGTCAAAAGCGTTTCGTATAAAATCACACCTGACTGCTCGAGAGCGAGTAGTACTGTATCGGCTAGCTTTAGGGAAAGAAACGATCCTTGAAATTGGCTCTTATATTGGAGCTTCGGCCTGTTGCTTTGGCTCGGCAGTAAAAAAAACAGATTTTGGTAAGATATTTTGTATTGACACATGGCAGAACGATGCCATGACGGAAGGAAAACGAGATACTTGGCAGGATTTTCAACACAATACTCAATGCTATAAGAAATATATTATTCCCATTCGGGGATTCAGCACTGATGTTATCGATGAGGTGAAGATGCAGATCAAATCGATCGACCTATTTTTCATCGATGGTAATCATTCCTACGAAGGAGTTAAGGCCGATTGGGGTGCCTATAAAGGATTTCTAAAGGAAGACTCCATTGTTGTGTTCCATGATCGGGGATGGGCAGAAGGCGTTAAGCGTGTAGTACTTGAAGAAGTCTCTCCGCTTGTCAGCAGTTTTGATAGTTTACCAAATATGTGGTGGGGTACGATAAAAAAATGATAATGTTAAGCGTCATTATTCCAACCCGCAACCGAGCAGATTTTTTAAAATTGACTTTGCGGTCCTTGGAGTTTCAGACTCTGCCACGGGATTTGTTCGAGGTTATTGTTATTGACAACGGCTCAACGGACAATACAAGGCAGGTTGTGGAAGCGTTTCAACAACAGTTGCGTAATATTCGATATTTTTATGACGCCACTCCCGGCCTTCATGTCGGCAGGCATTTGGGCATGAAAATGGCCAAAGCAGAAATTCTCGTTTATGCCGATGATGATATTGAAGCTTTTCCAACATGGTTGGAAGCGATTGCCGAGAGTTTTCAGAATCAGGATGTCATCCTTGTTGGAGGTCAAAATCTTCCTAAATTCGAATCAGAACCACCGGACTGGATCAAGAAAATGTGGGCAAGGAACAAACATGGAGAAAGAATACTTTGGTATCTCAGCATTCTTGATCTAGGCAATAAGAACAAATTCATAAATCCTTATTATATATTTGGATGCAACTTTTCCATCAGACGAAATGTCTTACTTGATGCGGGAGGATTTCACCCTGATGCTATGCCACAGAAACTCATTCGATATCGCGGTGACGGAGAAAGTCATGTTTCAAAATATGTAATAGAAAGCGGCAGAAAGGCCTTTTATAACAGCAAGGCTTCTGTTTATCATCAAGTTCCTTCAAGTAGAATGCGGGAAGAATATTTTGTCGTTCGCGCATACAATCAGGGAATATCTGATTCCTACACATACATCAGGAGTGGCCGTGACAATTCATTACAGCTAAGGGTTAGGCTCCTCATACGAGTTCTCCTCCCCATACTACAATTTAACATCAGAAAAATCAGATTTCAAAAAGCTTACTTGAAGGGCTATTCTTTCCACAGAAAAGAAGTTATAAATAATCGTTCATTATATGATTGGGTGACGAAAGATAACTATTACTGATTCCTTTAATGATTATTAGACTCATCGCAACAAACATGAGATTGATAAACTTTGAACGATAAGATGCTTAAAAAAATTATTGTTTCTTTTCCTCACGAATGGGTAGCGTATTCACCGACCATTTTAAATCTTGTGGAGATATTTCGGAAATATTCAGAAATTAAAGTGCTATTTGTTGACAACGGGAAATACAATAACAGAGAGCTACCTGATCAGTTTATATCTATTAAGGTTCCGTCTACCCTGTTCAAAATATTAGCTTTGTTTGGACTTTACGAGAAATACAAAATTCATTTACTTACTTCTCACCTTAAAAGATTCGACGCAAACATCGCAATCGGCGTGGATAACGTTGGAATGTTTTCCGCCCAGCGCGTTTACGCTAAGGGTCACTTTTTATCCTTGGAAATTAAACGAGACAAATTATTTGGAATGTTAAGTTCGCAAAGAATTCAATCCATCGCTATACAAAGCGAAGAAAGATTAAATTATCTCTATCCAGGTACACCCCCATTTCCGGTTTTTTTTATGCCTAACAGCCCAATTTATGATCCCTTTAAACACGCAAGCGGTAAAAATAGTACGACAATGTTCAAAACAATATTTCTTGGTAACATCATACCATCACATGGCATATATCACTGCATAGACGCCATAAATGTCATTCCTTTTACATCCATTACATTAAAAGGCCATGTGAATAAGAGTGTAAAAAAAAACATACTAAAAAAATACAAAAAGTTGATTTTGGAAGGAAGGCTTATAATTGATGAGACCTACACGCAACAAAGTGAATTAATCAAATCAATTCAATCTTTCGACGCAGGTTTTTGTTTATACGATTTTGGAATCATTAAAAAAAATGATTTTAATTATATTTCATCTCCATCCGGGAAAATGTATACTTATTTTGCCGCCGGTGTACCCGTAATAGGCTCTGATATATTAGGACTTAGGAAGGTAAAAGACTTTAATGCAGGATGCTTATTGCAGGATCTTGATATTGACAACATCGAAAAAGCTATTAAGAAAATTCGACGTGAACACGAAAAGATGAGATTAAATTGTCTAAATGCCGCAAAACAATTGGATTTTATTTTTTATGGAATGAAATATTTAAGGTTCGTTCTTGATCTAAAATAAACCATGAAAAAGAATTTGTAGCAACATTCATCATTTGACTTTTACCTGCATGAAAATACTCTTCTTATGCAAACGCCGGCCGCAGGGGCGGGATCT
>DAOSIN010000170.1:0-4955 GCA_035366675.1 Salinivirgaceae bacterium
CCTTTTTATGTCTGGGTATCAAGTCGTTGCCGATGATGCGATATAATATAAATGAATTATTTTCTATAGTAGTTTCTTTTTCATCGGCTTCATTGGCGAAAACCAACTTCATATTTCTGGTAGAATACTCTTTTGCAAGCGGTCTAAGCAGTTCGATAGGTACCTTGCCGTCGAATCCCGATAGAAAGCGTTTTTTAAAGGTGTCATCATCATCAGGATTAGACCCTCCTCTGTCTTTATTGTAATCTACTTCTATCAAGCTGCTATCGGGGTCGTAAATGTACTGTTGGGTTACTTTTGCAATAACTGTAATTTCATTATCAGCTTTGTGTGCTTTGTATCCTTCGTACAGTATCATGTTGTCGTACAGTTCTTTAGCCCATGATTTACGTACCATTCCAAACGATGCTATCTTTCCGTTCCACTTTCCGTCGTTGAATGCCAAAAGTCCTTTCTGTTGTTGCTCCAACTTTTCGTAAGCTGTTTTCAACCAGTTACGTCCAGGATACGCATCTTGCGCCAAATAAACCACATAAGCCACATCAGCTTTTAGCGATACTTGATTTAGTGTTTTAATAAATCCTTGTCGTTTTGTATCAACAGCGATCACTACCAAACAATCCATTCCTGCCCTACTATGCAAAATTTCAGCTGTGCCAAATCCCATTTTTATATCAATGCATGGCATAACAATCATCACTCCGTTGGGATCGTAGTAACTAAAGTTTTCTAACTGTCCTACATCAAGTAATAGAATGCGTGGATTGTTAGATGTTATTTTTTCTTTACTTGCAATATCGTCGTATTTCAGTGGTGGCAAATTTAGTTTTATTAGTTGCCACTTATTTTTTGTAAACGGGATATTAATCGGACTGTTAGTAGCATGTTTTTTTATCTCCTCGAAGACGAATTGTTCTACTTCCGTCCATATTTTATTATCCATAAAAACCCATTTGCCCGCTTCTCCAAAATAATCTATTGCATTGGCTGCACATTGATTAAAGTGTGCCGCTTTTTGATGGGGCATTCCTTCACTGTCAATATTATAGACTATTATAAATATCTCTTTAGATTTTATTTGAGGTAGAAAGATTTGTTTATCTGTCAAAACACGGTGTTGCGCCACGATTAGTGTTTCACAGGTTACATTTTCACCATAAACCAAAACTTTAACTATGTCGCCGTCTATAAGTTTCCTTATTGCAGGGGAGATACTTTGCCCTTTATCAAGATCATAAATATAAGCATTTACAAGCCCTATGTATCTTTTTTGGTTACGACGTTTTTTGTAACTTTCTATTAATGTTATGATGTTTGCGTCATTGTTTCTGAGGTCAGAAACAATGATCAGCTCAAAATGCCTGTTTTCTATATACTCGCTATCTAAGTTTGAGTTCATCATATCAGGAATTGCAAACGGTCTTGTTTTTTGATTAAGCCCATACTTTAAATTTGGATTGTCTTGATAAAAGTGCATGTAGCTATCACGATACTCTTTTCGCGACCCCATAGGAAATCCCGGATATCCGAAAATAGGACTTGCCGTAAGTGAAGTATCTGTAAGTCGGGCAAACGACAGTGGCACAGGCGGTAGTGTTACAATACTATCTTGTCCAAATACTATTATCATACGTTTGTGAAACTCTGTATCTGCACCATATCGAACACTATCCCAAAATCCAAGTTTCTCAGTTACCTCACGTCTTCTAAACATCATAGACGAGAGATTTATCTGCATATAAAACCCAGGGTTGTTTCTACGACTAAACATAAAATCATCTGTAACCCTTGTCCACTGCGATATATTTGCAATAATTTCTGGATTTTTCTCAAGATTGGCTACCTGATACTCAATTTTCTGAGCGTGCGACCAATCGTCTGCATCGTTGCATGTAACGTATGTACCTTTTGCCTTGTCGAGTGCTATATTGCGTGCAACGTAAGGTCCTGAATTGGTTGGTGTTTTTAAATAAATAATTCGGGAATCACGCTGCGCATACTCTTTTACTATTTCTAGTGTACTGTCGGTGCTACAATCGTCCACTACGATTATTTCGATGTTTTTGTAGGTCTGCTTTTGTAGCGAGTCGAGTGTTGTTTTTATTGTTGTTTCTGCGTTAAATGTTGGCACTATTATCGTCACTTTTTCGCCACTGTCGACAGTTTCATATTCTGGCGAAAGATTTGTTGCAAGCTGGTCATATAGTGGGTCACGTGAATCTTTAAAACTTATTGTGGCTAAATTATATTTTTCGTAAATCTTATTTACCTCTGATAATCTATCCTCAATTTGTTTTTTTGTATTTGCTTTTGCCAACAGTAAATCTGGATTCCAGCTCTTATTTAATGCGCTTACAGCTACTTGTTCTGCTTTTTTTGCGTCTCCTGTCAATAACAGCGATTCTGATTCAATAACTGCAATTTGCTGTTGCATATCGACCTGGAATCCCTGCTTATTTATTAAATCCAAGTATTTTAATGTCTCAGCTGCCGATTCAATGTTTTGATAGTTCGAGTGCCATAGCGATAGTTCCCATGCTGCCAAATTTGCGATATACGAATTGTTGGGTCGTTTTGCGATGGTTTCAAGTTCGGCATAAGCTCGTTCTTCAAATCCGCGTTCGAGTAGTTTAACACGTAATCTTCTTATTGTTCTTTTGTTTTGTTCTTTTGTTTTATCATCTTCAGCAAAAGGTATGTTAATATTATCGCCTTGTTGCAATATCTCTATATTGTCTCCTCCTTGACTTCCTCGCAATTCATCATAAACAGCTAAATATTCATTAGCCATTTGCTCAACTGTCTTAAATTTCAGGTTCTGTATCTTATCAAGAACTAAATTGTACTCTTCTATGTTTTTTGACAAATCTATTATTTTATTGTACCACAATTTTGCATCAATTGGTTCTAAACTCCAACCTGCTTGTTCTCTCTCTACACGTTCTCCGAGTGCACCATACGTCGATACAATAGGGGGAATTCCAAATGCCCACGATTCAGTTAAGGTATGCGAAAATGTTTCATGACATACTGAGGGCAGCAGCGTAAATGATGGTTTTATTTTTTCGAAATATTTGAATAGCTCATCTCTGTCGTATTTTCCGTATATAACAATATTAGGAGTACTTTCATACTCTTTTGCTAACCCCACAACCTCACCAATAACGTGCATAACAATTTTTCCTCTCACTGCGTTGTTATGTTTCATCATATCGAGTACAAGCCCTATTCCTTTAGGCTCATTTAAGGCTCCAAAAAAAACTATGTTAATTGTTTCATGTTTGTTTGGCTTTGTTGAAAAATTATAAGTCTTTGAAAAATCCCGACCGTGCTCTATTAACCTAAATTTAGAACTTTCGAACAAAGGATAATTTTTTAAAACTATTTTTTTCGTAAATAATGAAGTAACAACATACCTGTCGCATTTTGATATAGAGTTTGCGATCATTTCAGACCATTTACTTCTGAATGCCGGTCTTAATTGTCCCACATTGCCAAACCAGCTTCTCGAGTATCGGCAGTCGGTTTCTGATTTTACCGACTGACAGTTGCCTGCACAAAATTTTCCTTCGCAAACAAGCGTTAAATTAGGACAAACAGCCGAAAAATCGTGAAAAGAGAAAACTACCGGAACTCCATTCTTTTTGAAAAAATCTACTATACCTGCGCCTGTTCCCAAAAGCACTCTTATATGCACCAACGATATATTAAACTTCTTATATATATCTTTTAAAGCGCCACAACGCTCTTTATCAATACTATGCATTTTTTTCCAATGTGAACTAAAGCTGTAATTAGCCACTTTGTGTTCATGTCCGTCTTTATGCTGATATATCTTCCAACTTTGCTTTCCTGCAATCATTATATATGCCGATTGTTTTTTCGATATAAATCGAAACAAATCGAAAGATGTATGTATCATACCTCCGCCACCATCGTGCACAACATACAAAATGCTTTTAGGTTGTTTAGCTGATATTACACCAGACTCTTTTGTTTCACTTTTAATAACATAGTTTGATTGTGTGAAACTTTTGGTGTTTCTTCCCTCGCTCTTCCCATACAAAGCGTAGTGTACCAACGGATTAATTCCCGCTTCATAAACATCTCCATATTGTTGCAGATAAAATGCTGTGTTAAACTCTTGCGAAGGATTTCGTTTTTCTATTACTCCCCGTCTGAGATAATGTATTATGGGATTTATTCCGGTTTTAGAGACATCGGGATATTTTTTTAAATACCATTTTTTATCAAATAAGCCAGATTTTGATATGATACGGTAATGCTTTATAATTAGAAGTTCACTTTTAACCCTTTTTATTTGAAATGTGATGGAAAATAGTATCAATTTTCCTAAAAAGAGTACTATTCTTGTAGTTTGCTTAAACACTTTTTTTGCAAATCGGAATAACTTAGTCAATATACGATTATTTAGCTTTCTTGATAGTTGGGTTATCTCTTCTTCTAATTCTGGTACTCTTTGTTTAAGTTTATTGTTTTCTTGCTCTGTCTTTTCGATTTGTTGTTTTAACTGGGACACGCTTTTTTGTAATGTTTCAACTTCCCTTTCTATACTCTTAATTTTTACCTCTTTTGAATTTATAACTCCTGCCAGATGCTTGTTTTTATTTTCCGAAACTTTTATATCTTGACTTTTAGCTAACAGCAGTTTGTTCAGTATTTCAGTATTTTTCTCTAGCTTTTCTGTAACATCCAATTTTATTGAGAGTGTTTTGAGAGTTTCTGTCAACGAATTACTTAACTCGCTAATTTCTCTCTCTTTACTCTCAAGGTTAGTCGTTAATTCTTTAAGTTTTTGGTCTATTTTAAATTTTTGTTCATCTCTTTTTTTTACCGCCTCTTTATATTCTAATATTTTAATTTTTTGCTCAGTTACGTTGCTTTTTGATCTATTTAGTTCTTCACGTAATAATCCTATTCTTTCATTTTTTTCA
>DAOSIN010000171.1:0-4937 GCA_035366675.1 Salinivirgaceae bacterium
TGCCACCCACCAGGAAGCCCACTGTTTTTAATGATGGGACGACTATTTTCAATGTTTGCCCCCACTCCCGCAGACGTTGCCACAATGGTTAATATAATGAGCGGGCTGGCAAGTGCCTTCACTATCATGTTCCTGTTTTGGACAATCACACACTTAGCTAAGAAACTAATTGACCCCGATAACAGCGAAACGCTTGGTAAAACATTGGCTATCATGGGAGCAGGTCTAACAGGTGCGCTTGCATACACTTTCTCAGATACATTCTGGTTTTCGGCTGTCGAAGGAGAGGTTTACGCCCTGTCGTCACTCTTTACAGCAGTGGTCTTTTGGGCAATCCTAAAATGGGAAAACGTTGCCAACGAGCCATCTGCAAACAGGTGGCTTCTCCTAATTGCATATCTTATGGGGCTTTCAATAGGTGTTCACCTGTTGAACCTGTTGGCAATCCCGGCAATCGTTATGGTATATTATTTCAAAAAATATGAACCAAGCACCAAAGGAGTTATTGGTGCATTATTAGTTTCTGTTGTTATTCTTGGAGCAATAATGTACGGCATTATTCCATATACAGTAAAGATAGCATCATGGTTTGAACTTGGCTTTATCAACGGTTTAGGAATGCCCTATGGAACAGGAATGGCGATATTTGCAATGCTTCTGATTGGCGGACTTGTTTGGGGAATACACCGAACCTACAAAAAGAAAAAAGTTGTACTGAACACCGTACTACTCGGCGTTTCACTTGTAATCTTGGGATACGGCTCTTACGCAATGACCGTTATACGCTCAAACGCAAATCCCCCGATGGACCAAAACAATCCGGAAAATATGTTCAGCCTGCTGTCGTATCTAAACCGCGAGCAGTATGGCGACAGACCCCTGTTCTACGGACATGTCTATTCTGCACCTCCACTAAGCAGTACACCAAAAATATCATATCGCCCAAAAGATGGAAAATATGTCCCGTTTAACAATGGTTCAAACATAAAGTATGATGACAGATTTTATATGCTTCTCCCGCGTATGTTCTCGGCTAATGAAACACACGTTGAAGAGTATAAACGTTGGGCAAATATAAAAGGTACCCCTATCACAATAAACTACGGTCAAGAACCCGAAACAAGAATAAAACCAACTTTTGGTGAAAACATTAAGTTTTTAATTAACTATCAGCTTGGTTTCATGTACTTCCGTTACTTTATGTGGAACTTCGCAGGTCGCCAGAACGATATTCAAGGACACGGAGAGTTAGCAAATGGAAACTGGGTAAGCGGAATACCATTTATCGATAACGCCCGACTCGGAGACCAGTCCGAACTGCCCGATTCGTGGGAAAACAAAGCCCACAACAAATACTATCTCTTACCGCTAATCCTTGGGATAGTTGGAATAATATACCAATACCTAAGAGACAAAAAAGATTTCTGGGTTGTAATGCTACTGTTCGTTCTGACAGGAATTGCAATCGTAATATACCTGAACCAGACACCTATACAGCCACGTGAGCGAGACTACGCCTATGCAGGCTCGTTCTACGCCTTTACGATTTGGATAGGTATGGCTGTTCTGGCTCTGTACGAACTGCTTCAAAAGATTATAAACAGCAAAGTGTCAGCCGTTACAGCAACAACAGTTTGTATGTTAGGTGCTCCAATAATTATGGGTGCCGAAAACTGG
Source organism: Salinivirgaceae bacterium (assembly GCA_035366675.1). Classification (GTDB taxonomy): domain Bacteria; phylum Bacteroidota; class Bacteroidia; order Bacteroidales; family Salinivirgaceae; genus JAAYQU01. The sequence goes on from DAOSIN010000171.1 coordinate 1,678, forward strand.
GACGATCACAACAGATCAGGACGTTACATGGCACGCGATTTTGCATACAACTACCTGAATTCCTGCGACGAAAACGCCATCATATTTACTATGGGCGATAACGACACATTCCCAATATGGTATATACAAGAGGTTGAGGGTGTTAGAACTGATGTAAGAGTACTCTGTCTTCCCTACTTGAGCACCGACTGGTACATAAATCAACTAAGACGACAAGTCTGGGAAAGCACACCCGTTAAATTTACAATGGATCCCGAAAAATATGTCATGGGAACAAGGGATATGGTCTATGCTTTCGATCGTAAAGAGCTGTTTGTTAACGAGAAATACGAGGCTTCAAAGAAATCACTGGAAGCACCATACAACAGTCTGTACGATATGTTAGTCTCGACGCTAAACAAGAGCGATTTCCCTAAAAGCGAAGCCACAACATGGAATCAGCTTAAAGATGAGCGAGAGCAAATATATCCTGCTCAGCTTATAGGACTATCACGCTTGCTAACACAAAAAGATGCAATTGCAAAATACAAGATAAACGAACAACAAGCCAGACAGTTAGAGTCTGAAACAAGTCGCATTCAAGACCTGATTGGTTCGGCACCACTGCCTGCAAAAATTGCAATGAAATTCGTATTAGATGACAATATGAACACTAAACTCCAAAATGGAGAAAGCTACTTGCCAGCAAAACGACTTATAATTCCCGTTGATAAACAGAAAGTTATAGCCTCAGGAACAGTGCAACTAAAAGATACCGCTAAAATCGTTGACAACATTGTGTTTGAAATAAAAGACAACATCATAGGCAAATCCGATTTGGCTATGTTAGACCTTTTTGCAAACAACGACTGGGAACGTCCTATCTACACCACATCAACTGCTGGTGCTGGAGTATTCAGTGAGTTATTAAGACAATATTCTCAAAATGAGGGCTTTGCATACAGATTTGTCCCAATCAAAAACGTAGCAGGCGGGGATGGAAATATCAATACCGATATCTTGTACGACAACCTAATGAACAAATTCATGTACAGAAACCTAAACAACATGGACGTTTATTACGAATGGACTGAAATTAGATCACTACGTACAGTCGCTCTACGAGAGAAGTTTACCACTCTTGCCGACCAACTCATTAAAGAGGGGGAAAGAGAGAGAGCTGCCGAAGTCATGAAACGTTCATTTGACGTTCTTCCGTTAGAAAGGTTGCCCATTGATTATTTCTCACGCAACGCCATCAGAACATATTACCAGACTGGCGACACTGTAGCAGCCGACAGCATAACACGTCTAACAGCTAAAAACGCTATTCAGGAGATCAACTTCGTTTTACAACCCGGTCCTAAATTTGTGAACGGTTATGTACGAGAAGAACAGCTTGCATATCTCGTGATGCAAGAGATTATGGATGTGTTAAGACGCAACAATCGCACCGATTTAAGAAACGAACTAAGCAGCTATTTAGCCGAAAAATTAGAGAACAAATCAAAGCTAATCCCTGAAATTGCAAGCGCATCAAACGAGGACAAAGAACTTATACGATTGTTATTTTCTATAGACCCAAAATATACTGACACTTGGTTAAAATCCTTATCAACTGAACAGAGAAGTGTTATAGAGAGGTTTTTATATCTCAATGAATATGAGTCGAAAGTAATTAATATATATGCTCTTTGGGCACTTTAACAATGTGCAATTAGCAATGAACAATTGAATATCAGGGCATTGTAGAGACGTCATATTATGGCGTCTCTTTTTCTTAATATCTTTTAACTTCTTAATGGTTTAAATAATTAACTTTACTCACTATATAACAAAAAAATGAACAAAATATCTTATTTATCGCTTATACTACTATTGATGTCTCAAAATCACTTATTTAGTCAAGATTTAAAGTTCGTAAATTACGTAAACCCCATGGTTGGCACTAAAAGCATGGGACACACTTTTCCTGGAGCTTGTGCTCCTTTTGGCTTGGTTCAATTAAGCCCCGATACGGAAATGATTCCGCACAATATTGATGGTGTTTATCAGCCCGACGCATACAAATATTGTGCTGGTTATCAGTATGATGACAAAACCATTTTAGGGTTCAGTCACACCCATTTCAACGGAACAGGACACTCCGATTTAGGCGATATCCTGATTATGCCAATGACTGGCAAGGTAAAATTAGATATGGGAACCGAAGAAAACCCCGAAAGTGGCTACCGTTCACGATTTAGTCACGATAACGAAAAAGCGCAAGCCGGTTACTACTCCGTTCTTTTACAAGACTATGGTATTCTTGCAGAAATGACTGCGACCGAACGTGTAGGAGTGCACCGTTATACTTTCCCACAAAACACAAAAACTGGACATATTATTATTGATTTGGATTACGGAATTTACAATTACGACGGCAAAGTTCTAATGGCAAATCTACGTGTCGAAGATGAATACACCCTTACAGGTTACCGCATCACACGCGGATGGTCAAGAATGAATTACACACATTTTGCCCTGAAATTTTCAAAACCTATACAAAACTACGGTTGTCGTAACAACGAAAAGGTTCTGTATAATGGTTTTTGGCGAAAATTTGATATGACCAAAAACTTCCCCGAAATGTTCGGAAAACATCTGACAGCCTATTTCGACTTCGATTTTTCAGACGGGAAACCCCTCGAAATTCAAGTGGCACTCTCACCTGTGAATTGCATAGGTGCAATGAAAAACCTTGAAGCTGAAACTGCCGGAAAATCGTTCGACGATATTCGTAATGAAACACAGCAAAAATGGGAGAAAGAGCTTAGTTGCATCAAATTTGAAGCAGACGAAGAGACAAAAAACGTTTTTTATACAGCACTCTATCATACAATGATAAACCCCTCTGTTTATCAAGATGTTGACGGGCGCTATCGTGGCATAGACCACAACATTCATCAAGCCGAGAACGGACAAACCAACTACACGGTTTTCTCGGTTTGGGATACGTTTCGTGCACAACACCCACTTATGAATCTTATAAAACCTACACGAAGTACTCAATTTGTCAACTCAATGTTAAATCACTATAAACAAAGTGTGCATAAGGCGTTGCCCGTTTGGTCGCACATGGGAAACGAAAACTGGTGCATGATTGGCTATCATTCTGTTTCGGTTGTTTCAGACGCAATTGCTAAGGGATTAGATATTGATAAAAAGTTAGCATTAAAAGCCTGTGTGCACAGCTCCAACGTTGACTATTTCGACGGCACAGACGATTACAAAAAATATGG
>DAOSIN010000172.1:0-4864 GCA_035366675.1 Salinivirgaceae bacterium
AGTCCGTATTCAGTTTACCCTGTGCATATAGTCTCTTTAACCACGCTCGTCCGTATTTAAGATGAAATACTTCACCTTCTTTAGTGAAAAATCTAAAATTACCATAACGCTTCCTTAGCGTTAGGTCTTCCGTCTTTTCGATTGAGCCGCCTCTTGCTTGAATTAATCGTGTTAATTCGGCTTTGGCTTCGTTGATGTTAGTTATTAGTGGCATATTATTATTCGATTATTTGACCAATCTTATTGACTACTTTGTATGCAATTTCTTTGAATTCTCCGAAATGAGCTTTCCCGCATTTTATTTTAAGTTGCTCGTCTTTGCTCAATTTTAATAAATCAACCGTTGGAGTTCCTGTTTCTTTGGTTTCGGCAACAAAATAGATTTTTGCATCTCCTTCAAAAACCAATGCCCAGTCAGGGTTATAGTTTCCGATGGGAGTTGGTATCTTAAACCAGTTAGGAAGTTTGAAGTAAAATTTTACTTGTTCGCTGCTTTCGCAATCTCTGGCAAATTGGCTTTCCACTCTGGAATCGAGGGGTATAAATTCTTCGTAAATGGTTTTTGCGGGATTGTTTACTTTAAAAGAAAAATCGTTGAGATAAACTTCCAGTTCCTGTGCTTCAAATAAGGTCATTTCATATTCGGCATCTCCAATCTTTTGGTACTTGATGCCCTCAATCATGAGGTCGTACAGGGTACGTTGAATGGCTTGTGTTGCCAAATCAAGAAAGAGCTGAGGATTGACCAGAACATCACCCATTCTGCTTGATTTTTCCAGAATGTCTAAAAGGGTGGAACGTGTCAATTCTGTTTTGCTTTGGATGTACCCTAATACATCGGGAATTTTCCATGAATAGCCCCCATAAGATTCTACTTTTTCTCCAACATACAAGGTATCTACTCCTTCATCGGTCATGGTAATTCCGATTTTTGTAGAGCGGATTGATGGTGCTTTTATCTCAGGCAAATCCCTGACTGCCTTTGCTGCCAGTGTAATTAGTTCTGATGTATCATAACTAACACGGTAGGTTGTTTTTGCTTTAATTCTCTCCCAAATTTCCAAAAAGCGAGGATCGGCTTCAAATCCTTTACGGTATTTGATAGCTGTACGCTCTCTTTTGTTTTTAATACGTCCTTTAAATTCAACACCACAGTCATCCTCAATTTCTTTCTGCAGTGCTTTGGCAAAATCATCGTACGATTCGTTGGCCACAACAGTCAAACGATTGATATTAGGGTCGTAGGTTCGCTTACCGCTCTGGTCAACTGCCAAACGCAATCCTCTTCCAATTTCCTGACGTTTTTTAATGTCTGATTTGGTTTCATTCAAAGTACATATCTGGAAAACATTCGGATTGTCCCATCCTTCGCGAAGTGCCGAGTGTGAAAAGATAAACCGCAAAGAGTTCTCTAGACCCAGCAGTTTTTCTTTGTCTTTCATAATCAGACTATAGGTGTCATCATCGGCTTTGGTTTCGCCCGATGTGTCCTTTGCCTTTCCTTTATTATCCTGAGAAAAATATCCGTTGTGTATTTCTTCAATATGATATTTTCTTAATTCCGTAAAAGCGGGTTTGCTGATGTACTCTAAGTATATTTCTTCAAACCATTGGGCAAATTTTCCTTTCATGGGATTGCCTTGTTCGTCGTATTGCCTATAGTTTGCAACCTTGTCAATGAAAAACAATGAAAGCACTTTGATACCTAGCTTATTCAAGCGAATTTCTTTTTTAAGGTGTTCCTCAACCGTTTTTCTGATTTGAAATTTCATCACCTCATCGGTAAGGCCGCCCTGAGAGTCGCCTTTGTATAACAAACTCCCGTTAGACAGAGAAATACATTGGTTAGCTGCATCAATCTCCTCAATGAGGTAGCCATTGGCATATATTTCCCTATCGTTCGACAGTTTGTATAAATCATCACCCACTTTAACCGTAACGGTTTTCTTTTTAACCCCACCTGTTTCATTGCTGAAAATAGAGACACTTGCGGTTACTTTGGTTTTAGTGGCTTTTATGTTTTCTACTGCAACAAAGGCATCGTTGTAGGCATTTTCTTCAATGATGGAATCTACCTCAATCTGCTTTACAAGCCCTAAATCATAGGCTTTTACCGGATTTAAACTGTACGTGAGGTTGTACACATTTCGGTGTGTAGCAGAATAACGTAGTGTACAAAGGGCGTTGAGGTTTTGAATGGCAGCAATACGTTTTTCAGTTTCCATATTCTGTGGCTCATCCACAATCACAATGGGTTTGGTCGTTTGAATAAATGCCACCGGCTTTTGTCCGTTCAGTTTATCATTGGGTTTGTTGATGATATTTTCGTCTTTGGCAAAAGAATCGATATTAATAACCAATACTTCAATATGGTTGTTGGTTGCAAATCCCCTTAAATTAGAAACCCTTGTACTGTCGTACACCTGAAAATTCACCGGGACATTGTCGTACAGATTTTGGAAATGTTCATGGGTGATTTCCAGATTTTTAAGCACTCCTTCGCGGATGGCTACCGAAGGAACCACAATGACAAACTTATTAAAACCGTACAACTCGTTAAGGTCGTAGATTGTCCGCAGATACACATAGGTTTTACCTGTTCCTGTTTCCATTTCCACGGAAAAGTGCATGCCATTTAGCTTGTCAGTAACAGTGATTTCATTTCGCTTCTGAACGCTTTGAAGATTCTTTAATATTTGATCTTCAGAAATAACCAAACGATTACCATAGCTGTAAATATGTGCATAGGTGTCCAATTCCGATATTTCGGATTTTATTGAACTGTCTTCCATAGGTTGCCCTTCAAACAAATCGGTTACGGATTTGATGGCTTCCTGCTGGTATTGCAGATTGGATTCAAACGTTAATTTCATCGGCTTAAATGGTTTTGAATTCAATGCCCGCATCTTTCATTTGCAAAACCGTATTGGTTTTGAGCTGATCGTTACCCTTAAATAGTTTGTCCAAGGCAATTACTTTTAGTGGCTTTATGGCTATTATTTTTTCGATAATTTCCATATTCGCCACTTCGAGCATCAAAACCAATTCACCTGCATTCACTAAGTAAAACCCATCATTCACATCGATTTTACTATTCAGGTCTTTTCCACTTTTCAGTATAAGTTCAAACACCATATTTTCGAGGGTGGCTGATTCGGAAACCGGATCCACAAAAAGTTTCATTTGTTCAGCAAGAGCATTCACATCTTTTCCTTCAATTTGCTGCCATTGCTTAAAGTTGCTTGCTTCAAGTTTTAGAATTTTAATTCCCAAATCCTGGTTTTGCAACTGTTCAATATCCTTTTCCAATTTTTTTATATTTTCAAGAGTATCTGTTGTCGGTATTTCTGATTTTAATTTTGTTAATTCTGTCTGGATTTTCACGACTTCTGTTTCAATTTCATTTCCCACCTTCTTTCCAGCTCTTCTTACTCTCTCTTTGGATATATCTGCAATAGTATTGAATCCTGCCCTTGTAGAATCTGTGTTTTCTTCACACATTTCAGGTAATTGAACACAAATAAACTTCCTATGTGATTTGTCCACTTTATTTAATTCATATATGGATTGTGCAGTAGTGCCACTTCCTGCAAAAAAGTCTAGAACCAAATCTCCCGTATTAGTAGCAATGTCTGCAAGGAATGAAATCAATTTTGGCGGTTTAGGTGCTGTAAAGTAAGCCGCATCAAACAAACTTGTGAAGTCTGTCTTTCCGGTGCGAGTTCTGCCAAATCTGTCTTCTAAAAGTAGACTCCTAGGAATACTGCCTTCTTTCTGATAGTTTTTTGTATAAACGAATCCATCCTTGAATACCAACTCATTAAATCGTTCTTTAACCGTTTCTTTTCCCCATCTCCATGAAGCATTAGGTTCATTCGGATTTTTATGAGCAGGTTTATAAATATTTCCCTCTGAATCTACTATTTCATAATCGAGGCTTTTAGAATATCTAATAGATTGCTTGTCTAATCTATCAAGAGCATATTTCCCTTTTTCATCCTCTAAATTATAGGAAGTAGTTACAGTAGCATTTTTATCAAGATTGAAATTCAGGTAATCAGCATGTTTGGCATAACATAAAATATATTCGTGATCTACAGCAATAAATTTGCTATCATTGGCTCCACCGCTTTTGCTTTTCCAAATAAATTCACAAATGAAATTTTCCTCACCAAAAATCTCATTCATCAACAATCGGAGATTATGCACTTCGTTGTCGTCAATAGAGACAAAAATCACCCCATTTTGTCGGAGCAGGTTTTTTGCCAAATACAATCGAGGCATCATCATATTAAGCCAGTTGCTGTGGTACTGTCCGTTTTCCTTGCTGTTTTTGCGGAACATACCATCCTTGGTCATATAGCCTTCTTCGTCTTTGTCGCCCACGCGCCTTTGGTATTCGTCTTTGGTCTCAGAAAACTTGTCAGGGTAAATAAATGAGTCGTTACCCGTGTTGTAAGGTGGGTCAATATATATCATCTTTACTTTTCCGAAATAGCTTTTTTGCAGCACTTTCAGCACTTCCAGGTTTTCACCCTCAATGAAAATGTTTTCGGTTTCATCAAAGTTGATGGATTCCTCTTTTACCGGCACAAGGGTTTTGCTACTTGGGGTTTGCAATACTTTAAAAGCATCGCTTTTGCCTGCCCAGTTCAACACGTAGCGCTCGTTGCTGAAGTTGATATCCTCTCCGAGTGTTGCTTTCAGTTTTTCCCAGTCAATTTTACCTTCGGTGAAAACCTCGGGGAGTATTTCCTGCAAGGCTTTTATTTTTTCCGTTTCCGGTGTGAGACTTTGTCCGTTCATATTAATTGATAAGAAATCGCTTTTCATGCGGCACGGGCACCCGCCCGCCTGCCTGTGC
>DAOSIN010000173.1:0-4863 GCA_035366675.1 Salinivirgaceae bacterium
TTATTTGACAAGGCACTTTAATAAAGAGTTCTTAAATAAATATATTGATCACATCCCAATGATAGATATTGCGAATACTACATTATGGAGAACTTTGCTTGTAGAGGAGGTAAAAAGAATTGAACATCAAATAAATTATAGATAGCAATAAAGTTGCCCTTTAAGGTTTTATTGGGTAACTTTTTTCTTTCGCTGTTTTGATATAAGCAAAATGAAGAGCATTTGATAAATTATCTAAATGCTATTTTATTTAGAGCGCACTTGTTGTATTTTTGCGTATCGCAAAATAGAACAACAAAATGACCCAGAAATTCATTTCCCAAAACAGTCTGCTTAGCAAATCCGCAACTGTTATCTCCGTGATACTCAAAGGACTCGGGCAGATAATGCTTCAAGAAAACAGCATTACAGGCTTGCTATTTCTTGTCGGTATTTTCTATGGCTCGCTAACAATGGGCTTTGCTGCGCTTTTGGCAACCGTGTGTGGAACGGCTACCGCCTACTTGCTTAAATACGACAAAACGGAAATCAATAAAGGGCTTTACGGATTTAGTGCCGCATTGGTCGGCGTGGCGGTAATGCTATTCTTAAAACCTACGCTTTGGGCTTGGGCTATTGTGGTTGTTGGCTCGGCACTGGCGGCAATGTTGCAGCACTTTTTTATAAAACGGAAAATCCTGCATTCACGTTTCCGTTTGTTTTGGTTACTTGGATAATACTCTTTATCTGCAACAACTTTTCTAATGATTTATTAGCAACACCCATACCTGCTATTGCTCATTTAAGCGACTCATTGTCAGACGGTTTCAAGAGCTTCGGGCAGGTGATTTTTCAAAACAAATTGGTGTCGGGCTTGCTCTTTTTTGTCGCTGTATTTATCAGCTCGCCAATTGCGGCACTCTACGGACTTGCAGGGGCAATTGTCTCCGCTATTATTGCTTTCGAGTTTTCGGCACCAATCGACGATATCAACCTTGGACTTTACGGTTTTAACGCTGTTTTGTGTGCGATAGTTATTGCCGGAGATCGAGTCAGAGATGGCATTTGGGTTTTGCTCTCGGTAGTGCTCTCCCTTGGCGTTAGCTTGTTGATGATTAAGTTAGGTTTTGTCCAGCTTACCTTTCCGTTTGTCTTGGCAACTTGGATTACCCTGTTTCTGAAAAGCAGACTGCAAAAAACAACAAAGCCAACCAATTCACAATAAATCAGTTGACTTTGTTTTGTTTGTTAGTATAACTTAAGCTCCGTAATCACTATTTCGCGAAACCTACAGTTTGCGCTAACAGAACCTCTTGAGATTTAGACAGTTGCAATAAACCATGAAGCTCTTCCTTATTGAAAGCACCTCTGGCAACCGTTGCCAATCCCTCTGAAGCGCAATAGAGATATATGTTTTGCGAAATATACCCACAGTTTGTATAAGAATATTGTTGACTTGCCGCTTTGTTCGTATCGCTAACAATCAGAATATTTAGCGGTGCATCATATACATAATCTTGTATTCCTGCGCTTTTTCTATGATCGCCGGCTTTTACTAACGTAAGTTTATGCTCCTTCGCATTGTAAGAATAGACACCCTTTTTTGATATCACATAAAGCTCTAACTCCTGACGATTCATAGCCGTGGGAGCTGTTCGTTTGTCTTCTCTATTAAAGCCGTTGGCAGCCCACAGTAAATTAGATAATTGCTGATCAGAGAGGTCTTTCTCTGAAAACGAACGAGTTGATTTTCGTTCATTTAATGATTTCATCAAAGGTTGTCCGCCACTCCTGTCGGGGGCTGGTAATTTAATTTCTTGTGCATTCATATTAAAATATCCTAAACAGATTAAAAAAATTGATAAAATTTTTGCTTTCATATTTGATTGAGTTAAAGGTTAAAAGTAGAGACAGGGCACGCCCTGTCTCTACAGAAAAATAGATAGCGTATAATTATGGACTAAATATAAGAATTTTATTTGAGAAATAAAAACAGTTCAAAAACAGCACTCTTATAACGCTGAACAACAAATGATTATATTGTCATGATTTCTATTTTTATCATTCATTATCCTCGTAATAATACGAATAATCAATGCCTTTCATATACATCTCGCGACTATTGATTTCGTCAGTAAGGGCGTTTTTTAGCAAATTGTTTAATGTTTCACTGCTGACGGCACTTTTTTCCATGGCTCGCATATAGTCGTTTTTGTTGATTTTACTCCAGTCAACGCAACGTTTTAGGCTCTGTTTCAGCATCATATCTAGCCAAATGCGAGTGCTTCTGCCATTACCCTCCATAAACGGATGAGCAACATTCATTTCAACATATTTCTCTACAATTTCGTCGAAAGAGTTTTGGGGCATTCGTTCAATATGTCGCAACGTGTTATCCAAAAACTGAGCTGAAGCAAACTTAAATCCACCTTTCGAAATGTTTTTCTGTCTAATCTGCCCTGCAAAATCGTAAAGTCCACCAAAAAGATAGGCGTGGATTTGCTGTAATCCTTTTGTGGTGCCGACTTCAATAGTATCAATCAAATTACTTTCAAAAAGCGTATAGGCTTTTTTCTTACTTTGTCCGTCAATAGTATTGTCGCTGTATAAAAACCAATCTAAAAACTTTACTGCGTTAGTGTTTGGAAAATTCTTTGCCAATTCAATAACCCTCTTACTATCAAGCGTATCGAACAAACGTTTTTTACCGTCTGCTGCTACAAATTTGAAGCCGTGAGTGGCACTCACAAGTTGACTATTTCCTGTTTTAAGTTTTCGCTTTAGCCAACGCCAATAATTGCTTGCTTTGGTATAGTCGTCCTGTTCGTTAAGGATAGCAACTATATCAATAACATTAAACCACCACTTACTGTTTTCCTCATCCCAAACGGCGCGTACCTCGCGGTCATTGAAAAAACGTATGGATATTTTGGTGTTTTTGCTCATTAAATTTTTGATTTTCTCGACACATTGAATATCAAAGTTAGCAAAAACTTTTAAATATTCAGCTGTGATTTTTCACACAGCCTACCTTGTCAAGAAAAACAACGAACCCAATGAAATTATTATCCACAGCGTGATGCCGAGTATGAAACTGCGCGGTCCTGACTTTTTGATTTCGGCAATGGTTATGTTTGAGCCTATAAGGAAAAGTGCTACCACCATACCTCGGCGACCAAGCCAATTGAAGTGGTCGTAACTGCTTTGCATTCCGGGGAATAGATAGGCAAAAATAATGGCTGCCACAAAAAACAGAATAAACCACGGAAAATTAATTGATTTTTTGCCACCCGACTTGTTTGCAAAAGCTATTATGAGCGACAACGGGACTATCCACAGTGCGCGGATTAGTTTTACCGTGGTAGCAACTTGCAGAGCTTTATCTCCATAAATGGCACCTGCTCCCACCACCGAACTAGTGTCGTGAATGGCTATGGCTGCCCAATTACCGAATGCCTCTTGACTCAATCCTAATTGACTTCCTATTAATGGAAAAATAAAAAGGGCAACAGCGTTCAACACAAAAACGACAATCAGAGCGAATGAGGTCTGATAACTTTTACTCTTGATAATAGGCGCAACAGCAGCAATGGCACTTCCTCCACATATTGCTGTACCAGAGGCAATAAGCAACGAGGTGTTTTTCTCCACTTTCAGGAGTTTTCCGAGAGCTATACCTAAAAACATCACTACGGTTACAGAGATTATGGTCTCTACAACTCCCGCTTTTGATGATGCGATTACATCGCTTAGGCTCATGCCAAATCCCATAAAAACAATTGATGCTTGCAGAGTTAATGATGTGTATTTATGCAGACTATCGTGCCTAATACCGATTAAAGAGAATACCAAACCGATAAACAATGCTACGGCTGGCGAAATAAACGGCATAAAACATAGTGCAATTACTACGTAATAGAGCCACTGGCTATTTTTTAGAGTGTTCCAAACATTGGAGGAATTTGTATTTTTCATTCTGTACTTTTTTATTTTACAAAAGTACAGCCGTGTTATAATATAAGCAAATACAGAATTATTATTACCAATAACTATCTGTTATAGTGAAATAGAAAATTTTCAAATAGTTCCACTTGTCGGCTTTTGTGTCCATGCTTATAAGCAATACGGAACTTTCTGGAGATAGAAAATCCCGACACGTTAAGCCTTACAAGCGTTTTCATATAAAGCTCATTGCGGACGGCTTTCTCGGAGACGATAGCCAATCCGTCAAAATCTTGCAGAAAGTTTTTAATTGCCTCTGTACTACCTAAATGAATATGTGTATTTAGATTTTCAAAGCCGATTTTTTGTCGAGCAAGCATCTCTTTTATAACTTCTAATGTGCCGGAGCCTTGCTCTCGCAACACAATTGGAGTTTGTAGCAGATCCTCTTTCGAGATATTTTCGCGTTTGGCGTAAACGCTGTTTTTGCCTGTGACGACAATAAGCTCATCGTCCATAAAATCCTTGTAGCGTATGCCCGATTGAGACGAGTGATTCTCCACCAAAGCCATATCTATCTTATTATCTAAAAGCATCTTTTCCATCTCGAACGAGTTGCCGTTTATCAGATAGATTTTTATTTTTGGATAACGCTTGTGAAACGATGCAATTACCTGTGGAATAACGTATTGCGAAATGGTGGAGCTTGCCCCGATAATAAATTCACCCGAAACGCTGTTATGTAGCTGCCCGATTTCAAAATCGAGATTGCGGTAGAGTTGGGCTATCTCTTTGTATGCGTTATAAACTTTTTTGCCTACCTTTGTAAGATAAACCTTATTGCCCTTTCGCTCGAAAAGATTGGTTTTATAACGCTCCTCTAACTCGGGATATTCGTTTAATTCCAATTTTAACCAATTGCTTTCGTTAGATTGTACTTAA
>DAOSIN010000174.1:0-4848 GCA_035366675.1 Salinivirgaceae bacterium
GGAATTTTCGTCTGATGCTAAAATCTGGTCAATGGTTATTTTAGCACGCGGTATATAAGGCTCATTAAGAACTAAGGAAGCCTCTTGTGCAATTCTGGCTATTTGTGTGTAGTATTTGATGTAGCCACATTCTGAGTCTAACCAGCATATCTTGATGAACACCAGTTGTCCTATTGTTAATGGAGCTCCAAATTTCTCTATGAAAGCATGTGTAATATCAATTTCTTCCCAATCAGTAGTAGGGCATATGGCTACCAGAACTGTTCTGTCCCAACACCTATTTTCTGCGGGACTTTGGGCAGGATACATCTCAATATAAAGGACTTCGTTAGGATTCTCTCTTTGTCCCAGACCAGTAAATACAATATGCTCGGGTGAAAGCCAAAAGTCATTAAATCTTATATAATCCGATGGTCTTAATTCAGAAGGTGCTTCTGCAGATTGAGGCTTCCCGCAAATTTTCCGATAAGAATTAATTGCAACAAAAAGATTGTGACCGGTTATAGAAGTGTTTCCTGAAGATGTGTGATAGGTACCTAGATTATTTGCTAATGATATCCAACCCTGGCGTTGTTCCTCGGTTATGTCGGCATACCCTCTGACAGTATCTGCAAATCGGCAACGAGTTGCGGCCTGATAAGTTGTTTTTTTCTTTGAGTGTTTTGTTCTGGTCGAAAGGACTGTTCTATCACCCGTCTTTCGGGCAGTGACATTACCGGCAGAGCCGGAGAAGTCATTAAAACCAATTGAGGGAATAAGTTTCATAATATTGCAATATTTATTAAAGTATAAAACATTAATATACTGCAAATATATAAAGTTTATTTAAAGTAAAGAATTAAGTAAAAGGAATTTTTATAAAGAAAATGAGCAAGATAGTTTGTGATGACAATTACGAAATCCGGTTAGCGAGTCGATAAGCAAATAGCGAATGTGCAGGGTGTACTCCGAAAGATCCAAACCCCATACGGACCGATAGTCCGGAATATTGAAAAGAATTATGCGAGGACACAGAGGATCTGGAGAAACCTCAGCAGACAAATAGTTGCGTAGCTTACCAGGATGACACCCTCTCCCAAGCTCTACCAACTGAATCTTCCCAAGGGTCCGGTACCTCATAGTTTTATCAGTACTGCCAACAAAAAGAGAAAAACGTAGTATTAGATCTGTATTACCTGAAACCTCAGCAGAAACAAATTCAGCATAAAAAGGAGGAAACTCCTCAAATTTGGCCGGTGCCGGTGTGTGTTCATTTCCTAGTGTGGCAAATCCATGGTAAGCAGATATAAACAGATTATATCCACTGATATGATTCTCATTCAAGAAAGGAGGCCGGTGTGCTGTCACATCCTTTGCATACACTGACCATTGCAGCTGCTCCTCTTGAGTCAAAGACCGCCAGGAAGCCAGTGCGCGAAGATGCACCTTCTGATGCTCCATCTGCAGCATTGTTCCAGGAAACACAGGAGCTGGTTTGGTGCGCCAATAGCATTTACCATTCCGATGATAGAATGTAATATCGCCTACTGATGACCAGCAGTCAGAAAATTTGATATTAGGTTGATATAATGGCATGGTCAACAGGTACAAGTTACAAGTCTTAACCACAAGTAAAACTTGTGGTTAAGTGCAAAGATAGGAAATCGAGACCGTAAATGATAATCCTTTAAACTGCTGGACACACCCTCATATGTAATAATTTCGGAAAAAAGAAAGAGAGAGAAAAAAACAGAAAAAAAAGAAAGAAAATAAAAAAGGACTGCTTTTTCTGCCCCAGGGCAGGATCTAGTCAAGGCTGAGCCGATAAAAATACTACCATATGCCTCTTCGTAGATATATCTGCTGGTCTTTCCCACCCTCATGGTGGAGATTTTTATCGAGCGAACCCGTAGGGCTGAAAGGCCTTGACAAGGAACTGCTCGGGGGCTTTCTTTGCAGACTTTTTTTATTTTTTTGATAAACCGCGAGGCGAGTGAGCGACTGAAGCGGAGCGGAAGGAGCTTTCTCGCCTTTGCTTTATGGCGAATGTGGGGTTTGGAATGGAACGTAGTGAAATGGAAAACCTGACTTCGCCATTCGACTCTCTCCTCTGTGGCGGCGAAGCCGGCACAGGGAAGGTTTTAAATGTGTTTTAAGTAAGTAGAAGTATTTGGATATGTGTAACAAAGTATCCCGGAGGTCGCGGAAGCAACGTAGTGGCTGGAGCGCGCACTGAAGGGATACGATGCGGAACATTTCCATTTTGATTGATATTTATATGAGCCGCTGCGGAGTAGCGTGAACACTTTACCTCTCTCTCCTCAGGGACGGCTTGCCGGCTCTGTGGAGGCTTCTATGCACAAAGAGTCATTGGAACTGCTGCGGATATACAGCATTTAGCAAGACAGTGAGCTTGCGAACATCCTTGAGATATGCTGTATTTCCGCTTTTTCTATCTTTTGAGAGGGCGTTCCTGCCCTTGAGCGGAGCGATGGGCAGGTGTTGAATTGCGGACGTGAGGGAGCAACTTCTAAAAACAGCCGGAGGCTGTGAGATGGGTGCGGCTGTGCCGCTCCTCTCTCCTCTGTGTAAATATGATAAAATGGGGAGCAGGCCTAAAGCCTGCGGATTTTATCATATTTACACAGAGGGTGGACTCCCCTATTTATACATAATCTGGGTTGTGCTTGGAGTGGAGTATACGGAACGGAAGAGCACAACTAAGCTCAGATTATGTTAAATAGGGGAGGCCTAATTGAGGGCGGAGCGAAGCAGAGCCCGAATAATAAACGGAGATGGATAGAAATGGGCATACGGCTGGGAGTGGATCCGGAGAATTAATGTAACAGATGTATTTTTTTTATTTATTGATATAGTATCGATCCAGACGTGTGTCCATTTCTAAGCCAGCTCATGAGCAAAGCGAATACCTTTTTTATTCTGGAGCGTCAAGAGTTTGTCGTCTGCAATGGAGTGAAAGCGGAATGGAAGATGACAATCTCTTAGCGGAAGTAGACACAGGGTCAGTGATTCGAATGGAGCGGAACTTGTGGAGCGGAGAGAGAATGACTGACACATGTTTTTACATATGAGATGTTTAAATATTTTTAATAAATTCACAGATAGTTTGTAAATCTTGAAGATGATAATCAAAAATATGATGAAAGCAAAAGTTGAAGGAAAACTTGATAGAATAGCCGACATATGGAATGACTTCATATGGGACTACAAATTTTGTTCAAACAAAATAAAATTCAACGATGAAGTAAAAACAAACTATTTTGGTGATATTCTAGGATACTTCCAAGACACTCTTGATATAGTATTCACAAGCAAAAGATATTCTAATTTCACAGACAAATTTTCTTTTACCATAAGTTTCTTACAAGCAATATATATCCAGCAAGACCTTATTATGGAGATGTTAGATATTTTCAAAACTGGTATTAATAAGGATGTATTGGAAAAAGATCCAACATTTTACATAAATAGATACTTGAGAAATGAACTTGTTGGGCATCCTATAAATAAGTATAAAGGGAGATTGGTATCATCAACACTTTTTAGTTATCAAGAACAAAAAGACGAAATTCAGTATTTAAGGTATCATAAGGACAACTGTTTTAAATTCGAGAGTAAAACTTATAGAATTGTAGAAATTCAAGCAAGACACCTGGATTTTCTAGAAAAGTATTTAAACGAAGTGCTTTCAAAACTTGAATTAATATTGAATGATTTTTCATTGGAACTTGACAAGCTTGAAAATTTAATTGACAGTTGTGACTTCAAAACCCTGTTGGAATATGTAGAATGTTCCTTTGAAGCTATTTTTAAATCCGCGTACGTTTATGACAAAGACTCTCTGATTAAAATTTATGAACGTAGATCGGAACATATAAGATATCAAAATTTTATTGACAAATTTTACAAAGATCTGCGAACTGAAATAGCCGAGAAACGGACCATGATTAAAGATCTGGTAGAAAGGAAAGAAATTGAAAAAAATACTTCTAAAGGAAAACCACTACCTAAAATAGTGGTTGTATATACAAGTTCAGAAGAAATGGGTAAAGCTAAGAAAACGCCACAAGGAAATATTAATTATTATATTAGTAAGCTTGCAACGAAAAGAAATTCAAAGGACTTTGATTTTTTTGGTGGAATACTTAAAAAAATATGTAAAAACAACAACTTGGTTTTAAGGGAACTTGAACATATGGAGCAGAATATCTCGGATGAAATCGAGTATTATACTTCTTTAAGACTAATATGTTTAGAACTAAAGAAGGAATAGAAAGTTTATCGTAAAATCGCTATCTGTCTTTTGGTAATGAGACTTAAATATTATTCAATGTGATTAATAGATTAAAGGTAACCATCCGGCAAAATGCATATTGTAGCCTCTGATATTGCTTTTTAATTTTGTTTTAAAATTAAGAGCCAGCCATGACATTATCGGAATATGAACTTTTGGAACGGGATTTTTTATCATCCTCCACATATATAGGCCAGGGCGAGATAGAGATAGAGCTTCAGGGCCCAACTCCTGCAAGGCTGCAGGAGTAAATCCTTCAGAATGGCTTGAGGATGTCCTTTCTACGAATTTTATCCAACTTTACTAAAAATGGGTCAGTATCCGCTCGAATAGTGGTCCAGTATGCTCCGGAATTATAATATGGAGAAGCTTAATTGCGAAAAAATGCTATTTATCGGATGGTTACGTTGAATTAAAGTTGGAAAACCTTTATGTTGTGAAAGCCCTAAATCGGAAGTAGTGAAGCTGGTTATGCCCGAGTACGCAAATTCGTTTTTATCGGCACTATAAAATAAATTGTGTAAACGATAATGCGAGTGTAAAAAGCATTGTTA
>DAOSIN010000175.1:0-4828 GCA_035366675.1 Salinivirgaceae bacterium
TACCTACTTGGCTACGTTTTTGTAATTTAATTTCGTACCTGTTCATTTTAATAATTTTTTGTGTTACTCAAAACCTGTCTTTACCTGACAGAACAAGGTTTCCCATCACACTACAGAATAACTTCTGTTATTTTGGGGCTACAAAGTTAACTATTTTTGATTTATATACTATATCCTTACACAAGAAAATTTCCACTAATCGATTCGGAGTTATATACTTTTGATATTGTATCTGCAAAAATATCGGCAATTGAGAGTACTTTTATTTTTGGAGATTTTTGTCTCAATGGAATAGAGTTGGTTACAATAACTTCTTTGATATCAGAGTTGTTGATTCTTTCGACAGCGTTGCTTGAAAGAACAGCATGTGTTGCTGCTACTCTGACGGATTTTGCGCCCATTTGCTTCATAATGGTTGCGGCTCTGCAAACTGTTCCAGCGGTATCGATAAGGTCGTCAACTATAACAACGTTTTTGTCAGCAACTTCGCCAATAACAGTAATGCTTTCAACGCTATTTGCCTTGTCGCGTGTTTTGTGTCCAAGAACCATTGGTGCTTCAAGAAATCTTGAATAGGCATTTGCTCTTTTTGCACCACCAATGTCGGGCGATCCTATTACCAAATCGGGTAAATTAAGGCTACTTATGTATGGAACAAATACCGATGAGGCGTACAAGTGATCAACAGGGACATTGAAGAAGCCTTGAATTTGGTCGGCATGCAGATCCATTGTCATAACCCTTGAAACTCCAGCTGTGTGAAGAAGATCGGCTACAAGCTTTGCCCCAATAGAAACACGTGGCTTGTCTTTTCTGTCTTGACGTGCAAATCCAAAGTAGGGTATCACTGCTATAATTTTGTATGCCGAGGCTCTTCTGGCTGCATCAATCATTAGAAGAAGTTCCATAAGATTGTCGCTTGGAGGGAATGTAGATTGTACGATAAAAACATGAGCACCACGAACAGTTTCTTCAAATGATGGCTGAAATTCTCCATCACTAAATTGCAGAATAGAACTTTTGCCAAGAGGCAAGTCAATTGATTTTGCTATCTCTTTAGCTAAGTAGGTTGACGCTTTACAGGTAAAAATTTTTATAGGAGCTTCCATTTTATTTAGAGTTTTATAGTTGATTGTTTCGTTGTCGGACAATTTATAATTTGTCTAATATGCTTTCAATATAGTTTAAAAGTTCGTTACGACCAAATTTTGCTTCCGATGATGTGGTAAAAATCGGTGGTAATATTTCCCACTCTTCGCTTAGTCTCTTTTTGTAAATCACGATATTTTTATTTAGTCGAGAACTTGATAACTTATCAATTTTGGTAAATACTATCGAAAATGGAATAGAGTTGTGTCCGAGCCACGAAATAAATTCTATATCGTTTTTAAGCGGTTCGTGGCGAGAATCAATAAGAACAAACAGGTTTACAAGCTCATTTCGTTCCAATATGTATTTACGTATAAATTCGTCCCAGTTTTGGCGTAGCGAGCGTGAAGTCTTAGCGTATCCATATCCAGGCATATCCACCAAATACCACTGATCGTTGATATTGAAGTGGTTAATTGTTTGTGTTTTACCGGGTGTTTGCGATGTTTTTGCCAATCCTGTGTTGTCTGTTAGCATGTTTATAAGACTTGATTTGCCAACGTTCGATCTGCCAATAAATGCAAACTCAGGTAACCCATTCGCGGGACATTGGGTTACCGACG
This sequence comes from Salinivirgaceae bacterium, assembly GCA_035366675.1. Classification (GTDB taxonomy): domain Bacteria; phylum Bacteroidota; class Bacteroidia; order Bacteroidales; family Salinivirgaceae; genus JAAYQU01. The sequence continues at coordinate 1,713 of DAOSIN010000175.1, forward strand.
TGGTTGATTGAACAAATTCTGCTTTGCGGATAATCATCTTGTTTTACTCTATTTCGTTATCAATAAATACTTCTAAGATAGAAACTTCGTCGTTTGCGTGTTCAATTATAACGCTATTTATTAATGCTGGGATCAATATTGTTTCTCCTTTTTGCAAACTGTATGCTTCTTTACTGTCATCACAATAAATATTGCATTTGCCTGATGTACACATATATATAACAAATGAATCTAAGTGGGCATAGTCTATTTCAACAGGTCTGCCACACCTCAGTAAATTTACGGTAAAGTAAGGACATTCAATCAATCTGTTAGGTTGATTTGGTTTGGTGTTTACTCTGATTTTGGCATCGTTGTCTAATGAGAAATCAATTGCTTCAAGTGCCAATTCAACATGTAACTCTCTTTTTTTTCCATTGTTGTCTTTTCGGTTGTAATCGTACAATCTGTACGTAATATCGCTTGTTTGTTGAATTTCTGCAAACAAAACGCCTTTTCCCGTTGCGTGAACGCGTCCTGGTTGTATGTAAAATACGTTGCCACGTTTAACGGTTTCATAAACCAATATCTCTTCTAAGGTATTGTTTTTAAGTCTGTTAATTATATCTTCGGGTTTAGTTCCTCTTTTTAAACCAGTAACGATTTTGGCACTCGGTTCGGCATCAATAATGTACCACATTTCTGTTTTTCCGTACGCATTGTGTTTTTCAAATGCTATTTTGTCGTCAGGGTGGACTTGTATTGAAAGAACATCATTAGAATCTATAAATTTAACAAGCAGCGGGAACTCGTTTCCAAATTTTTCGAACACTTTATCGCCAACTAAATCGCCCATGTAAATTTCGATTAGTTCATTTAAATCGTTGTTAGCTAAAAAACCTTCTGAAACCACGCTAATATTATCTTCAACTGAACTGATTTCCCAGCTTTCGCCGCAACCAGATGGAGCATCTGTTTTCATTAATTGTTCGCGAAGCCGTGTTCCTCCCCAAATTCGGTTTTTATAAATAGGCTTGAATTTTAGAGGATAAAGTTGATTCATTTGAAAATAGCTTTACTTAAAACAGGCAAATTCATCATATAAATAAAAGAATTATACCTGAGCATTTGAGAACATACAAATATACAGAATTTATTTAATTGTTATTTTAAATAATGTTTATAGTGCAATGGTGGTTTTTTGAATTAATACCGATTGTACATAGACTATACAATCCAAATTTCGCAATGCTTTTTTGGACTATGTATGTGTTACATAGGTATTTATCGTAGAAAAATTATATAAAGAAAAGGATCTATATAATTACAATTTGTATAATATTCGGGAAGAATGTTCAATAAGTAGCCAAAAAAGGAGCTGCCTCAAGATGAGATAGCTCCTTTACATAAAAAAACATAGAGAGAGTGTGAAAAAATAATTCTGTTATGACTGTACTAAATCAATGCTGATTTTTTGATTAGCCTGAACCTCAATCTCTATTTCAATGGATTGATAAGAGATGAGTTCAACTTTAACAGTGTGTTTTCCTGGTTTGATATTTGAAATATTGAAATTTCCTTCTAAATCGGAATAATATTTTGTTCCATCAATAAAAATAGCAGCACCTGCCAATAATTCGTGACTTTTCTTGTCAGTAATAATACCTGAAATATTGACCGATTTGACATTATCGACATATTCGGTAGCGTCAGTTTTTACATTTTTATCGGTTTTATTATCCTCTGCATACGCAGAAATTGACAAAAAAGTGATAGCTATAATAAAAAGAGTGGTTTTCATAAATGTGTTTTTTATAATTGTTTTACGCAACAAAAATGCTGTATAAGTATTACAGAATTATTACGTAAAGATTAAGTTTTTGTTAAGATTTTGTTACACGAAACGTATCAATATTTTTTTTCGTCCACTAACGTGCCTTTTTCATCCCACATACGCCAAATTCCGGTTTTGTTGCCTTCGTAGTAATTCATTTCATAACGCTGCATTCCCAATTCATCCCAAATACGCCAAGTGCCGTGTTTTTGTCCGTTTTTGTATTCGGCTTCTGAGATCAATTGTCCCGAAATATCGTAATTCCTCCACAAGCCATGAAGTTTCCCCTCTCTGTACGAACGTATTTCTTTTGGTTTGCGATTTTCGAAATAAATTATATAAGTTCCTTCAGGCAAACCGTTTTTAATTTGCATTTCGAGTTTAAGTGTATTGTTATCGTAATATTCACGATATTCGCCGTTGTAGAGTTCATTTTGTCCTCTATCACGATAATAAATACCTTCGTTTTGATATAACTGTGGACTTTTTTGTGCTTTAAGGCTTAGTACAATCAAAAATAGCGTTGTGAACAGAGTTATTTTATGCTTCATTTGTTTTTAAATTATTTTTATGCAAATAAAGGTATTTCGATTGAAATCGAAATACCTTTTGTGTTTTATTAACTGATTATGTTAAAAATTAAAGTTGATATCCTGTCCAGCCGAAAAGGTTTGTTGGGCATCCTGTGTTACCTTCTTCAATTTTAACATTCTCATAAGAGGTTCCTTCTGATGTGTTTATATCTTTACCACTGAATTCAGTTGTTAAAGAATTAGTTAAAGAAATTACGGATGATTCTTGTCCGTCACCTTTTTTATCTGTAAAGTCAATTAAATCTTTAACTTGTCCTTGACCTTTTACTAATGCATTTTCGATAGTAGCTATAGCACCTCTACGAACTTTAATAACATCGTGCATATAGAAACCTTCTGCAGTGTTAGGCTCTAAGCGAAGATCAATAGTCATATTTTTGATTGTAAAGTTAGCTTGATTTGGATACTCAGGATTTAATCCGTCTAAATTACCGTCTGCTTCAACACCACGTGGGTCGCTTTCGCTACTAACGAATCCAGCTTCCCAGATACCGTAAGCATTTTCTAATGTACCACAATAACCTTGTGTAAAGTCGAACATATCGTCGTCAGAATTTACAACCAATAAGTTTTTCACATTTACAGATCCACCGAAGAATTCAATTCCGTCATCAGCTCCGTTTGGAATGTAGATGTTTTCAATTATTGTACCAGCACCTACACCGTTTAATGTAAGTCCGTTATGCTCTACGTCTGCGCTTGAGCGTGCT
>DAOSIN010000176.1:0-4820 GCA_035366675.1 Salinivirgaceae bacterium
TCCACCACCAGCCGCTCAACAATACCGCTCTCTAACGGGCTGAGTTGCACACTGGTAATAGGTTGCACCTGTCCGCTAACACGAACGTAGTCGTTAAACTCGCCTCTCTTGACTTCGCCAATACTAATTGTCTGTGTCTCAATGCGTAACGATGTCGAGTTGTCGCGCAATATCAGCCATACTATAAAAATTACCAATAACGCCGCTCCCAAATATGGTAAGCCCTTGCGACTTAGTAACTTGCGTATGCCTTTTTTCTTTTCTATTTGTCTGTCCATAATTTTTAGCTTTTTGCTATTGGCTGTTGGCTTTTAGCTTTGAGTTACGCTTGTTTCCTTTTTACCAATAGCTTTTTGTTTATATTTTTTCAATTAAATTTTGCATTGACTAGCCATCAGCCATATATTAATAAACTTTTTCTCCCGTATAGAACCGAATGGTTTGTTCCTTTATCTTTAATTGGAGTCGGGTGCGCATCCAATCGGATTGAGCTTGTGCAAGCTGGTTTTTGGCGGTGTAAAACTCAATAACACCGACAATTCCCTGCTCTAATTTCTTTTCAGCAATAGTATAAGCCTGTTGCATAACATCTTTTTTTGTCGATAACAGGGCGAACTCTTTTTGTAAAGCATTAAGTTGCTGAATATCCTCATTTATAAGCTGAAAGAGTTTTTGTTGCTCCTCTTGTTGCCTGTTTTGAGCCATCGTTCGCTCTAATTTGGCTTGCTTTACGCGCGACATACCGCTCCATCGGTTGAAAATAGGGATACTCAAACTTAAATAGATAGATTTCGCCATGTTTTGCGACAGTTGGTCTCTTAACGGAACTGCACGTAATTCGCTGTTGATATCTCCGGGAATGGTGTACTCTTGGCGCGAATCGGCGTAGTTTGAATAAACGCCTGCACCCATAGAAAGACGTGGCAAGAGGTTTCCACGCGCTATGTTGAGCTGCTTTTGTGCGACTTCAAAGTAGAGGTTGGCACACTGCACACTCGGCATATATCCCAAGGCGGAGGCGTAAATCTCTTCGGACGAAAAGAGGGTATCGGTAACATCAATATTCTCTTCATCTTCAATGCTTAACGTTTCGTCATAGGGATAATTCATCAGGTTTTTAAGTGCTAACATTGCTTGCTCGTGCTGACTTTGAGCTAAAATCAAATTGTGCAACTCGGAGGCTTCCTGAGCTTTCATCTCCATCAGGTCTGAGTCGGATTTCAAGCCCAATTGAACCAATTTTTCTGTTTTCTGTAAATTCAAGTTTGTGAGTTCAACTTGCTCTTGCACAATCTTTTGTAAATTAGCAAAGTACAGCACATCGTAATACTTATTCATAACGGCGAATACGATTTCCATCTCTTGTTGCTTAATATTCTCATTACTAATAAGATATTGCAACTTTAGGAATTTAACTGTATTTACACGCGTAAAGCTTCTAAACAACTGTATATCAGAATCTAAGTAGAAGTTCATCGAGAAAAAGTCTTGATTTACAAATGAGTTGGTCGTAGGGTCGATAGAACGTCCAAAGAGCTTATTGGCTGAGCCTCCGACATTTAGCGAGGGTAAAAATTCTCTCCTCTGCTGCGAAAGTTGCTCTTTAGCTATATCTGCCTCGATATTTTTATTGGCAAACGCTAAATTATTCTCTAATGCGTATTGAATGCACTGATTTAGAGTTGTTTTCTGTGCAGTCGTTATAATTGTTGCTGATAGAAAGAGTAAAATTATAATTATATGCCTCATTTTGAGTTAAAAGTTAAAAGTTTGTAAAGTAGAGACAGCGCATACGTTGTCTTTACAAAAAGTTTAAAAATTTTTCTCCAATCACCATCCACTATTCACCAACTTATAATGGAAATTTTGTGCCAAAATTTTAACATATTGACATACAGATATTTATATTTTTACTGATTTTGAAAAGTGTAAAATTATTAGACAGTGGGTGTCTTATTTTTTTACACTATCGAAAGCAATGGGCAATGGGCAATTTAAAATTAACCATTAAGAAATTAAGAATAATTAAGTTTTGTGCGACCACAAGTGTCGCAACAACTTAATCTCCCTTAACTTCTTAATGGTTCAAATATTCATTGTTAATTATAAATTGCTTTCAACTTTTACTTCAGAAAGTGTAAAATTATTAGACAACTATTTCATTATTTTTGAAATGAAATACTATTTTTGTGGGTGAATTATTAAAAAAAACACAGAAAAATGAAGAACAGTCGCATATTAGTTGTTGACGATAATGAAAGTGTTTTGAGTGCATTAGAATTGTTGTTGCAACCTCTTTGTAAAGAGATAGTTACAACTACAAATCCTAACCGAATACACAACCTGTTGCAAAAGCATTTCGATATTGTGCTGTTAGACATGAACTTCTCAGCTGGAATTAACACCGGAAACGAGGGTCTGTATTGGCTAAAGCGCATTTTGGAGTTTGACACAAATATCTCGGTAATTATGATTACGGCTTACGGAGACGTTGAATTAGCCGTTAAAGCCGTTAAAGAGGGTGCCGTAGATTTTGTGCTAAAACCTTGGGAGAACAGCAAACTCGTTACCACCATAAGCACCGCCGCTCAACTGCGAAACTCGAAAAAGGAGATTAAATCGCTGAAAGAGAAGGAGCAAAACATAAAATCGGCTGTAAGTACACACACGGCTATTATAGGCGAATCGGCACGATTCCGCGAGGTGTTGGATATCGTCAGAAAGGTGGCTAAAACCGATGCCAACGTGCTGATTACCGGAGAGAATGGAACGGGGAAAGAGGTGATTGCCAGAGAGTTACATCAACAATCGCTCCGCAAAAACGAGTTGATGATTAGCGTCGATATGGGTTCGCTATCAGAGACACTGTTCGAGAGCGAGCTGTTCGGACACGTCAAAGGTGCATTTACCGATGCCAAAGATGACCGCGCAGGAAAGTTTGAAATTGCCAAAGGCAGTTCGCTTTTCCTAGACGAAATTGCCAACCTATCGCTTCCATTGCAAGCTAAGCTATTGGCGGCATTACAAAATCGCGAGATTGTGCGTGTAGGGTCGAATAAAAAAATCCCAATAGATATTCGCCTGATTTGCGCCACAAACGCCAATCTGCCCGAATTGGTCAGAGAAGGTCGATTTCGTGAGGATCTGCTCTATCGTATCAACACCATTCAAATCGAGATACCGCCGTTGCGCGAGCGTGTTTCGGATATTCCACTACTTGCTGATTTTTTCCTAAATATATATCGCAACAAATACAAGAAAGAAAATTTGATAATAAGCTCAGCAGCAAAAGAAAAAATGTGTCAATATTCGTGGCCCGGTAACGTGCGCGAGCTACAACACACAATCGAAAAAGCCGTCATACTGAGCGATAACAACCTGCTAAATGCCGAAGATTTCTTCTTCGACAAAACAAATAACGAACCTGAAACTTTTTTAGGCACTTTGGAAGAGATGGAAAAGGCGATGATTGAAAAGAGTATGAAACATCAAGATGGCAACCTTAGTGCCGTGGCTACACAATTGGGTATCACGCGACAAACACTCTATAATAAACTCAAAAAATACAACCTGTAGGGAGAGAGCAATGTTATTTCGCAACACATTTATACGTTTAATCGTTTATACGATTTTGGTTATTGCTCTGACGGCACTAACGACATGGATTATACTTAGTTCCGTATCAAATCTTTATACCGTTGTGCCGATATTCATTTTAGCCGTTTTGGTGCACAAAATCATCAAACTGTATAACGCCACACCTGAAAAAATCTCCTATTTTTTTAATGCAGTCGAGAACGAAGATTCGATGTTGCATTTTCCCGAAAAGGTGCCCCACAAGCCAAATGCCGAGATGAACAAGAGTCTGAATCGCATTAACAAACTTATCCAGGAGGCGAAACTACGAACCCGCGAACAGGAGCAATACTACAGCGTGATGTTGGAGCAAGTCGCCACGGGTATTGTGGTTATCAACGACAACGGAAGTGTAATGCTGTCTAACACCGCCGCTCGCAACCTGCTGAACTATCAGTCGTTTAATCATATCGAGCAGTTGAAACGTGTTGATATTAACCTGTTTAACGCATTTAACCGTCTAAAGAATGGTGAAACACATCAGTTCCTGAAACTTACTTATAAGAACACGGTTACGCATCTATCCTTGCGGGCTACCTCTTTTCAGAGTCACGGCGAGGGATTACGAATTGTTTCGGTACACGATATCAGCAACGAGCTTGATGCTAAGGAGCTTGACTCGTGGATGAAACTTGTTCGCGTGATGACACACGAGATTATGAACTCTATCACGCCCATTACCTCGCTGAGCGAGACACTGTTACGATATTACATCTTTTCCGACAAATCGCCCGCCCGCGTAAACGAACAGACCATAGCCAATACCATTAAAGGCTTAGAAGTGATTAACGAACGTGGCGCAGGGTTAATACGTTTTGTAGAATCGTATCGCAAACTTACCAAGCTTTCAAAACCTAAGTTACAGACAATTGAGCTGAAGAAGTTTGTAGAACATCTTTTAACGCTACTCTCCAACGAAGAAGACTTCGACACCATTAAATTCTCAGTAAACATTCAGCCTGAAGAGCTTAACGTTGAAGCCGATGAAGCGCAAATATCGCAGGTGTTTATTAACCTGATTAAAAATGCCATGCATGCCATAAAAAATGTAACCAACCCTCAAATCGTTATATCGGCGCACAGAAAGGATAACGGACACACACAAATCACCGTTCAAGATAATGGCATGGGTATCTCTGCCGAGATAATCGAGCAGATATTTGTTCCGTTTTTCACGACAAAGG
>DAOSIN010000177.1:0-4772 GCA_035366675.1 Salinivirgaceae bacterium
AAAGGAAAAATTTCTGCAGTTAAAAAGTGAACACGAGAAATACATCGCCGAAAAAAATTCAAAATTAACGGCAATGGAAACAAAAGCAAAGCAGCGAGAAACTGCTATTGCTCAAAAGATTGAAGAGACTAATCGTAAAAGCAAAGAGGTAGATATTATTCGCGATAACCTTACTCAACAAATGGAAATGGTTGAGAAAAAAAATGATGAGCTTGAAAAGCTACAACGACAAACCATTGAACAGTTGGAAACTATTAGTGGTCTATCTGTCGAAGAAGCAAAATCGCAATTAGTCGAATCTCTTAAAGCTGAAGCCCGAACCGAAGCCATGGCTTATGTTAATGAGGTTATGGACGAAGCTAAACTTACAGCCAGCAAGGAAGCAAAACGCATTGTGGTACAAACAATCCAACGTGTTGCTACAGAACACGCTATAGAAAACTCTGTTACAGTTTTTCATATTGAAAACGACGAAATAAAAGGACGCATAATAGGTCGCGAAGGACGTAATATCAGAGCCTTAGAAGCCGCCACAGATGTTGAAATAATTGTTGACGATACACCCGAAGCAATTATATTGTCGGCATTCGACCCTGTTAGACGTGAAATTGCACGCTTGGCTCTTCATCAATTAGTAACTGACGGTAGAATCCACCCTGCACGCATCGAGGAGGTCGTTAATAGAGTTCAAAAACAGATTGAAGAAGAGGTCGTTGAAACAGGAAAAAGAACCGCTATTGATCTTGGAATACATGGAATTCACCCAGAATTGATAAGACTAATAGGCAAAATGAAATATCGTAGCTCATACGGGCAAAACCTTCTACAACATAGTCGTGAGGTGGCAAACCTGTCAGCTATAATGGCATCAGAGCTTGGGCTGAACAGCAAATTAGCCAAGAGAGCCGGTTTACTCCACGACATTGGCAAAGTGCCTGATGATGAGCCAGAACTACCACACGCAGTACTTGGAATGAAATTGGCAGAAAAATTTAAAGAGAAACCCGAAGTGTGCAACGCAATCGGTTCACACCACGAAGAAGTTGAAATGACAACTCTGCTTGCTCCAATTGTACAAGTGTGCGATGCTATTTCAGGAGCAAGACCGGGCGCAAGACGCGAAGTTGTTGAATCATATATAAAAAGGCTTAAAGAGCTTGAAGATCTTGCACTTAGCCATAGCGGTGTGTTAAAAACTTATGCAATTCAGGCGGGAAGAGAGTTGCGAGTTATCGTAGGAAGCGATAAAGTGTCTGATAAAGAGGCAGAAACACTCTCTTTCGACATCGCGAGAAAAATTCAAGACGGCATGACATATCCCGGACAAATAAAAGTTACTGTGATTAGAGAGACACGTTCGGTAAGCTATGCAAAATAGAGTATTCTGAAACGAATATGCCAACCTTATACATGTACAAGACGATGCACTGAGCGTAGTGTTTCGACTTCGCTCAACAACCATCGAAGTGTACAAGGAAAAAGTGTTTTTAACTTTTGTAGAGACGAAGTATGTTCCGTCTCTACTGAAAAAATATAAACATCTAGAAAGTCAAGTAATTTTATTGCATAAAAGCAACTATGGTTAACAATATACAAATGGTTGATTTGCAAGGACAATATCAACGTATTAAAGAAGAGATAGATAGTGCCATAGCAACTGTTGTTCAGTCAGCAAACTATATTAACGGAATTGACGTTAAGCTGTTCGCCAACAATCTTGCTAACTATCTTAACGTCAAGCACGTTATACCAGTTGCCAACGGAACCGATGCTTTGCAAATTGCACTAATGTCATTGGGAATTGGTCCCGGCGACGAAGTAATTACACCCAATTTTACCTTTATTGCTACCGTTGAAGCTGTCGCGTTGCTGGGGGCTACACCTGTTTTAGTTGATGTCAACAAAGACGACTTCAATATTGATACAAATAAACTTGAAAGCCTGATTACAAAAAAAACAAAAGCAATTCTACCCGTTCATCTTTTTGGTCAGTGTGCAAACATGGATGCAATAATGGAGATTGCCAAGAAACACAATCTGTTTGTAATTGAAGATACAGCGCAAGCGACTGGCTCTGAGTACAAAGGGAACAATTATTCTGGCAAAGCTGGTACGATAGGCGATTTTGGTTGCAACTCATTTTTTCCATCAAAAAATCTTGGATGTTTCGGTGATGGAGGAGCTATTTTTACAAACAACAGCGACTTTGCCTCTAGGGCTCAAATGATTGCTAATCACGGCTCAAAGGTTAAATATTACCACGAACTGATAGGAGTAAACAGCAGATTGGATACCATACAGGCTGCAGTTTTAAATGTAAAACTCAAATACTTAGACGAATACAATTTTCAGCGACAGAAATCAGCCGAAATATATGACAAACTGTTTCAAAATCAGGAGCATATAAAAATACCTCACAGAAATATTTTCACAACTCATATTTTTCATCAATATACGATTCTTGTTCCCGAGGGAGAGAACGTAAAGTTGCAAACGGCACTGAAAGAAAAAGGTATTCCTTCAATGATATATTATCCTGTTCCTATACATCAACAAAAGGCATTTAATCAAAATAATTACGATACATATCAATTTCCCGTTAGCAATATGTTGTCAAAATGTGTAATTTCGTTACCAATGCACACTGAATTAACAACAGAACAACAACAATTTATTGCTAATCACGTTATTAATTATTTCAGGAAGTAATATGCAAAACGTTTTTGTACACCCCTCATCTTATGTCGATGAACTTTGCCAAATTGGTGAGGGAACTAAGATTTGGCACTTTTCGCATATTATGCAAAACTGCAAAATAGGGAATAATTGCAATATTGGTCAGAATGTTGTGGTATCGCCCGAAGTTGTCCTTGGCAATAACGTTAAAGTTCAGAATAATGTATCGATTTACACAGGCGCTATCTGCGAAGATGATGTTTTTTTGGGTCCGAGCATGGTGTTTACGAACGTTACAAACCCGCGGAGCGCAATTGTAAGGCGTAATGAGTATAAACCAACTTTGGTTAAAAAGGGCGCAACCATAGGAGCAAACGCTACAATCATTTGCGGAATAACAATTGGCAAATACGCATTTGTCGGAGCAGGAGCCGTTGTTACAAAAAATATCCCCGATTACGCTTTGGTAATGGGAAATCCCGCAAAACAGACGGGTTGGATGAGCGAAGCAGGATACAAACTAACTTTTAACGATAAAGGTGTTGCGGTTTGTCCCGAAAATAATGAAACTTATTTATTGAAAAACAATGTTGTAAAAAAATCTCAATAATTATGCTACGTACCTACTTTTTTGTTCCAGCCTCTAAACCACGGTTTATAGAAAAAATGCCGACCATTGCAGCCGACACGTTTGTTTTTGATTTCGAAGATGCAATTGCCGAATCAGAAAATGAAGTTGCATTTGAAAATATAAAAAAAGTTGACAACGTCGAACAGTACTGGGTTAGACCACGACTGTTTGACCACAACGAGGAGATAAACAACTCGCAACTAAAAAGCCTGTTTAATTTGGGGTTTAAGCATTATGTTTTACCTAAAATAAGTACACATGAAGAACTACAAAATGTTTACAATATTTTTGATTACTACGATACAACCGATATCCAATGGATATTATTGATTGAAAGCCCGTTATCATTAATTAATATTCCACACTTTTTCAGCGAACCCAAGTTTCCAATCAAAGGCATTGCACTCGGAGCACAAGATTACGTTGCAAAAACCAATATGTTCTATACAAACGAAGAGATAAGCTGGGCAAGAAAAGTTGTGCTAAATGCTGCATACGCATACAATGTAGAAGCAATTGACTTTGCAAGTATGAATATCGGAGATATCAAAGAGTTTGAAAGCGAAGTGTTAACAGGCTTTAAAATGGGATACACCGCAAAAATAATTGTCCACCCAAACCAACTGCAAGTTGTAAAAAACATTGAGTATTACAGCCAAGCGGAAATTGAAAGAGCCGTAAAAATCAGCAAACAAATTGATTTTTCACAACTTGACGATTTTTCGATTGTTGTTGTCGATGGCAAACTATACGAAAAGGCACATTTGAAAAGAATAGAGCGTATAATAGAGTACGCCAAAAACAAAAACTTAATTTAGTAACATAATTAAAACAATATATTTTGAAACGATTTGCAATAATTGGTGTTGCTGGATTTATCGCTCCCAGACACCTTAAAGCAATAAAAGAGACTAATAATCAGCTTGTTGCAGCACTTGACCCATTTGACAGTGTTGGTATAATTGACTCGTACTTCCCCGAATGTGATTTCTTTGTCGAATTTGAACGATTTGACAGACACATTGATAAGCTAAGAAGAAAGGGAGAGCCAATAGACTATGTATCAATATGTTCCCCAAACTATCTTCACGATTCGCACATTAGATTTGCGTTACGACAAGGAGCAACGGCAATTTGCGAGAAGCCATTAGTTTTAAATCCATGGAATATTGAAGCTCTGATTGACCTACAAAAAGAGTATGACAAAAAAATATATACCATATTACAATTAAGACTTCACCCTGCCATTGTCGCCTTAAAAAAACAAATAGAGAGCTATAACAATAAAACCTATGACATTGATTTAACATATATTACAAGCAGAGGAAAGTGGTATGACTACTCGTGGAAAGGCGACATTACGAAATCGGGAGGAGTTGCCACAAACATCGGTATTCACTTTTTCGATATGCTGACATGGATTTTTGGCAAAGTAACAAACAGTCATATTCACTTGCGAGAAGAC
>DAOSIN010000178.1:0-2783 GCA_035366675.1 Salinivirgaceae bacterium
AGAACTATCAACCGCACAAAATAATGGTGCCATTTACAATGACCGAAGAGTACATCGTTAAAAATGTTGTTTCTGAGGGAGAATATACTGTTTATCAGACAATTGCAGTAATCGTTGATAAAAACGGAAAAGAGTACGAAATAAATATGGTTCAAAAGTGGCCCGTGAAAGTCCCGATGACGTTGTACAAAGAGAAGCCACGCCCATACAGATTGTTAGAAACAGGTGTTCGTTCAATCGACACGTTGAACCCGATTGTCGAGGGCGGAACAGGATTTATCCCCGGTGCTTTCGGAACAGGAAAAACAGTTCTGCAACACGCTATCTCGAAACAGGCTGAGGCTGACATAGTTATTATCGCGGCTTGCGGCGAGCGTGCCAATGAGGTTGTGGAGATTTTTACCGAGTTCCCCGAATTGGACGACCCACACACAGGAAGAAAGTTGATGGAGCGTACCATTATTATTGCAAACACCTCGAATATGCCCGTTGCAGCGCGCGAAGCATCAGTTTATACGGCTATGACAATTGGCGAATATTATCGTGCCATGGGATTGAAAGTGCTGTTGATGGCTGACTCGACATCGCGCTGGGCGCAAGCGTTACGCGAGATGAGTAACCGTTTGGAAGAACTTCCCGGACCTGACGCTTTCCCGATGGATATTTCGGCAATTATTTCAAACTTCTACGGACGCGCAGGACATGTTAAGTTGAACAACGGACACGAGGGTTCAATTACCTTTATCGGAACCGTTTCGCCGGCTGGCGGTAACCTGAAAGAGCCTGTAACCGAGAACACTAAAAAGGTTGCACGCTGTTTCTACGCCCTCGAACAGGACAGAGCCGATAGAAAACGCTATCCTGCTATCAACCCAATTGAATCTTATTCAAAATATCTTGAATACCCTGAGTTTGAGGAGTTTATATCAAAAGAAATTTCTGATGATTGGACTTCAAAAGTGAATGATATAAAAACCCGTTTGCTACGCGGTAAAGAGATTGCAGAACAGATCAACATCTTGGGAGATGACGGTGTGTTAACCGAGTATCACGTTACTTTCTGGAAATCAGAATTAATTGATTTTGTGATTTTGCAACAAGATGCTTTTGACGATATCGATGCGGTAACACCAATAGAGCGTCAAAAATATATTTTAGACATGGTAATAGATATTTGTCGTACCGATTTTGAGTTCGACAATTTCGTTGATGTTGCCGATTACTTTAAAGAGGTGATAAACATCTGTCGTCAAATGAATTACTCTGAGTTTATGTCGGATAAATTCAACGAATATCGCGCAGAATTGGATAAATTAATTAAAACCAAACATCAGGAAAATTAAAACTTAACCTCGGCTGTAGCTTTATCAGTTAACAGCCAACAATTAAAACAGTTATGGCTAAAGCATTTCAGAAAATATATACTAAAATTACCCAAATCACAAAGGCTACATGTTCAGTAAAAGCTACGAATGTAGGATACGACGAGTTGGCAACCGTGCAAGGACGTTTAGCGCAAGTAGTTAAAATTATTGACGATGAGGTTACATTGCAGATTTTTGAAGGAACCGAAGGTATCCCCACCAATGCTGAGGTGATTTTCCTTGGCAAAGCCCCATCGTTGAAAGTAAGCGACCAACTTGCAGGACGGTTTTTCAACGCTTATGGCGACCCAATTGACGGCGGACCTGTTCCCGAAGGCGAAGAGCGACAAATCGGCGGACCATCAGTAAACCCTGTTCGCAGGAAACAGCCGTCAGAGCTTATTGCTACTGGTATTGCAGGTATCGACCTGAACAACACGTTAGTATCAGGACAAAAAATCCCTTTCTTTGCCGACCCCGACCAACCTTTCAATCAGGTTATGGCAACGGTTGCGCTTCGTGCCAAAGCCGATAAGATTATCCTGGGCGGAATGGGAATGACCAACGACGACTACCTCTATTACAAAAACGTGTTTAGTAATGCCGGTGCGCTCGACCGTATCATTATTTTTATGAACACCACCGAAGACCCTGCCGTGGAGCGATTGCTTGTTCCCGATATGGCGTTAACGGCTGCCGAATATTTTGCAGTGGATAAAAATGAAAACGTGTTGGTGCTTCTGTCCGATATGACTTCATACTCCGATGCCTTGGCGATTGTTTCAAACCGTATGGATCAAATTCCCTCGAAAGATTCGATGCCGGGTTCGTTATATTCCGATTTGGCGAAGATTTACGAGAAAGCTGCTCAATTCCCCGATGGTGGCTCGATTACCATTATCGCAGTAACAACGCTTTCGGGTGGAGATATTACACACGCAGTGCCTGACAACACGGGTTATATCACTGAGGGACAGCTATTCTTGCGACAAGATACCACAATCGGTAAAGTTATTGTTGACCCGTTCCGTTCGCTATCACGTTTGAAACAGTTGGTTCAAGGTAAGAAAACGCGTGAAGACCACCCACAAGTGATGAACGCAGCTGTTCGCCTATATGCCGATGCTGCAAATGCACGAACAAAACTCGAAAACGGTTTCGACCTTACCGACTACGACCAACGAGCATTGGATTTTGCGAAAGATTATTCGGAATATCTTCTTGCTATTGACGTAAACTTAGATACTGTAGAGATGTTAGACACAACATGGGGACTATTCTCTAAGCATTTCAGACCGCAGGAGGTTAACATGAGAATGGAGTTGGTAGAACGATATTGGAAAAAGTAAAACTATTTTGATAACTAACAGTAAATCAATTTACTGACAAGATATATGGCGATAAAATTTCAATATAATA
>DAOSIN010000178.1:2874-4740 GCA_035366675.1 Salinivirgaceae bacterium
GCGTGTTGAAGTTAAAAAAGCGCGAAACGAAATAGAGGTGTTGGACAAAGAGTTAGAGAAACAGATTCAATCATATGACAAAATGATGGGAATGTGGGTAGAGTTTGACCCCACCTTGCTTCGCGTAAAAGACGTGCAACTTTCAAAAAAGAAAATCGCCGGAGTAGTAATCCCAATGCTTGACAGGGTTGATTTTGAACTGAAACCTTTTAGCGTGTTCAATCAACCAAAATGGTATTTAGATGGTGTAAAAACCCTTGAGACTCTTGCCGAAGCAGGAATAAGAAGAGATTTCCATGCCTTGAAAGTGGAACGACTTGATTATGCTAGAAAAAAAACCACTCAAAAAGTTAACCTTTTTGAAAAGGTACAAATACCTGGTTATAAAGATGCTATCTTAAAAATTAAGCGATACTTAGAAGATGAGGAGAATCTTTCTAAAGCTTCGCAAAAAATTATGCGTGCCAGATTAGAGAAAAAGAGAGAAAAAGAAGAGGAGGAGAGTGTATGTTAGCAAAAATGAAAAAGTTCACTTTTCTTGCCTATCACAAAGATTATGAGGTGTTTCTTCAAGATTTGCGTGAGCTTGGATTAATTCACGTTGACGGAGCAGACAAGGTGATTGAAGACGATGAATTAAATCAATACTTCTTGACATTAAAGCAGTTACGAGAATCAAAAAAGACACTTCAAAGACAATTAGATAAAAAAGAGGAGATAGCGTACAACACAGTCGACTTGGAATTGGGAAAAACAATTCCCGAAAAAATTGACGCTATTCAAACACAAATATCAACTTACAGTCAACAACTGCAAGTAAGTATTAAAGAGCGTGACGCTCTAAAACCTTGGGGCAATTTTGAGCCTGAAGGTGTAGATCGGTTGGAAAAAGCTGGATATAATATTAGTTTCTTTATTGTTCCTGATAATCAATACAATCCTGAATGGGAAACGCTGTATGACGCTATCATAATTAATAGAGAAACTTCAAGAACCTATTTTATAACGATTACAAAAGAGAGCAATATTGCCGATAAAATAAATTTAGAGGCAATCAAAATGCCCGATGTTTCGCTAACTAAGCTCAATCAGCTAATCCAAGAGCTTCGCGGAAAAGTAGAGGAACAAGGTGTAAAGCTAAAGGTGTTGGCGAAAGATATCCCCTCGTTAGACGCTGTAGTAGTCGATTTAGAGCAAAAGATAAAATATACCAAAGTTAAGCGCACAACTACCTCATTAGCAGATGACAAGTTAATGATGTTGCAAGGTTGGGCACCCGAAGATAACGAGAAAGAGATAACCGATTATTTAGAATCAAAAGCGGTATACTACCAAGTTTCAAAGCCACAGCCAGAAGACGATGTCCCTATTAAGTTCAAAAACAACAAGTTCGCACGACTTTTCGAGCCGATAGCCGAACTGTATATGCTGCCAAAATACACTGAAATAGATTTAACACCATATTTTGCACCGTTTTATATGCTCTTCTTCGGATTGTCATTGGGTGATATAGGATATGGTTTTTTCCTATTGTTGGCAGCAGGGTTGGCTAAGATTTTTATGAAGGGTAAGTTGAGTATGTCCTTGAAAGGCATTTTGTCTTTGGTGCAAGTTTTAGGAGCCTCTACCATGGTAGCTGGTATGTTAACCGGAGGGTTTTTCGGTTTCTCAATATATGAACTCGATTGGTCTATTGCGCAAGCATTAAGAGATAAAGTTTTTTTCGACAATAACCAAATGTTTATTCTCTCGCTTGTGTTAGGGGTAATTCAAATTCTCTTTGGTATGATTATGAAAGTTGCCAATCGTATTAAGCAACAAGGATTTGTGTACTCGCTTTCCACAATTGGTTGGCTTGTCTTTTTG
>DAOSIN010000179.1:0-4740 GCA_035366675.1 Salinivirgaceae bacterium
TGTATGCAGTTCATCGCGAACCTGTCTGAAAAGCATTAATAGGTTTTCTTTATCGTCATCTGTTTTTGTAGGATCTTCGTATGCCAAATGCCAACGATTTTTAACACCATTCTCAAATTGTGGACAGTTTTTGTTGGCACCATTCGATAGAGTTATAACATAATCAAACGGTTCATTAACAAACTGATTTACAGATTTTGCAGTATTATTACTTATATCAATTCCAACTTCGTTCATCACTTGAATTGCAAGTGTGTTGACCTCTTTTGACGGCTTAATTCCTGCCGAAAACACTTCTAACCGACTATCAAAACTTTTAAGATAAGCCTCAGCTATTTGGCTTAAACAATCGTTAGTGTCGCAGATTAATAGGATTCTTGTTGACATTTTGAAATTTCGGATTTCGGAATTATCGAAAAAAGTTTAAACTAAAAATCATCGGCTAATCCACTGTAACGCGCCAATCCACCTTCGGAGGTTTCACGATATATTTTTGGTAAATCGTGACCTGTTTTTTTCATTGTCTCAACCACTTTGTCGAAACTTATCCTATGACGCCCATCGCCCAATATTGCATATGCATTATGATTCAAAGCACGAGCTGCAGCAAAAGCATTTCTCTCGATACAAGGTATCTGAACCAAACCACCGACAGGGTCACATGTTAACCCAAGATGGTGTTCCAAGCCCATTTCGGCACTATATTCAATTTGAAAAATTGTACCTCCAAAAAGTTGCGTAGTCGCTGCCGAAGCCATTGCACACGCCGTACCTATCTCTCCCTGACAACCAACCTCCGCTCCTGAAATACTTGCATTTTGTTTTACAATTGTTCCTATTAAACCTGCTGTTGCTAAAGCTCTTAAAATCTTATGATCGGTAAAATTATGTTGCGTTTTAAGATAATAAAGAACACCGGGCAAAACTCCACAACTACCACAGGTTGGAGCGGTTACAATTAAGCCCCCGGCAGCGTTTTCTTCAGAAACTGCTAAGGTATATGCAAATAGTAATGCACGTTTTTGTAGAGTTCCTCTATAAGCATTCGCCTTAACATGTAATCTGGCAGCCTTACGTGGCAATTTAAGAGACCCCGGTAGAACTCCCTCATTCTCTAATCCACGATGAATAGCATCTTGCATTATTTCCCATACATGTCCCAAATAGTCCATTACATCTTTCTCGTCGTATTTTTTAACAACTTCCCACATCGTTAGACCATTGGAATTACAGTATGCCAATAAGTTGTGCATATCCTTAAACGGATAACGTTCATCACCTTTTTCTGCTTCAGAAGTTTCGTCAACAATTGCTCCACCGCCTATGCTATACGCTGTCCAATTATCAACTGTCTCATTGGCTCCATTCAACGCTTCAAATAGCATTGCGTTCGGGTGTCGTGGAAGAAAAACATCAGGTTTCCACACTATTTCTATCTTTTTTCCAGCATCTTTAAAGACTGTAATAATAGCGACATCTGTTAAGTGCCCCTCGCCTGTAGCTGCAAGGCTTCCATAAAGAGTAACTCTATATTTGTGAGCATCTGCGCATCTTTCGAGAAACATTAGTGATGCTTTGCGTGGTCCCATGGTGTGGCTGCTTGACGGACCATTGCCAATTCGGTATATTGATTTGATACTTTCCATATGTTATAAATTTATTGCAAATTTGGCAAAAAGTTTTTCAATTAACAATTAGCAATGAACAATGAACAATTAATTAGCTGATTTTCATTCAATTGCCATGACTTTTAAGTCGTGGATTAGGTTGACACATATATTTATGGGGCTTTAGCCCAAATTTACTCTATTACCATGTTCTGAAATGTTTAATAGATTTCGGCTAAAGCCAATTTTATTTTATTGATTTTCAACGCCTTAAAAGGCGTTGCTATTGATGTTATGTGAGTTGAAATAAATTTGAAGTTAGCAACCTCATTTTGACAACATTAATTACTTATTGCGAATTGTTTGCCATTTCGATGTTATCTATTCCAAGCTCTTTTAAAACATACTCGTTCCATCGACGAAATGCTTGTTCTTTGTGTCCTCTTTGTACTTCACTCAAAAATTTATAGGTTATTTTATTCATTTCTGCAACGGTTTCGGAATATATTTTATCAATCTCAGGGAGAGTGTATTGTCTTTGGTCGAGCCTTGCCTGCATTTTTTGTCTTTCAATCTCGCAAATATCAAAGAAGATGTTTATAAAAGGGTCTGTAAGTGTGTCTTTGGGCAACATATAGTATGACTCCGGAGTATCAAAAACAGTAAGAGACCGACAAAATAGCGAATCGTGATATTCAGTAATATCTAAAAGAATCTGAGCCTTTAAATTGTACATATCCGACTGCATATAAAAACCTTTGATTATTCTGTCAGGCTTATCTGGGAAAGTAACCATTACACGTTTATCCTTTGACCAGAAATAGTAGTTCCCCTCAAAAAACGTTTCAGGAAGACGATCATCTTTAAATATTTCCCTAGCTTCTAATTTTTCAAAATTTATTAAATCTCCTTTATTTTCAAAAAAACCAAGATTTTCTTTCTGTTTTTTAGAGAGCAACATTCCGTTATCTTGATTCCAAAAAAGAGTGTTGTATGGTATAACCGACAACTTCTGATAATCGCTAATACTCTCATCATAAGTAAAGTATGGCAATATAAATGGATTATTGATATCATAAAAATATAACGTACTTTTGGAAAAAACACCTCTTTTATAGAGTCTTGCATCTCTTATAAAAAAAATAGAATCTCTTATGCTTTCATATTCAAAGCTATACTCAAAGTTTATAAGCTCAGGGACACTATTATCGTCAACTAATCTAAATCGGTGTGTAATATCAAGTGAAAGATTATGTATTGCATCATTACTCGAGGGATATATTGTTGTAAATGGATGTATCCGAGTATTTACGACGTTGAAATTAATTTTCACTATATTGTAAGTCTCTTTCTCAATCCAAATTTCTCCTGAAAAGCAGGTCGTATCACTGTTAAAGGGCCGAAAACCTATATGGAAAAGGTTGGATATTACTCCCCGTAGTTCCAAATCGAATTTATTTTTTAAATTTCGCTTATTGCATTGCAGTGGAAGTAAAGGAAAATTATTTTTATTTTTTAGTAATTCTATATCTGCAATGGCTTTAGATGTTTCCATTGACAAAAAATAGTTGCCACTATCAGCGGCTAACCCTACCCTACCGTTTTTAAATGATAGCTGTTCAATATTCACACCTTTAATTGTGGTATTGTAGTAACATTCAAGAAATTCTACCGGAGTTTCCCCTGACTCTGTCTCTATTGCATAATACGCTTTCGATGAGTATTGATTTCTATTTGCTAATAATTTTGTCCTACACTTATCAACTATGTCGTACAAATAACTATTGTCGGCACTTATCGTAACTTCTCCAAGAAGTGTGGTTTCCTGTTCAAGATAAACCACGCCATTCTTTTCAAGCGCTTCAACACTCATTTTTTTGGTTTTATAACCGATGTACGAAAAAGCAACAAAATCGCTCTTCTCTACTTTGATTATTATTTTTCCTTCGGAATTTGTAATTCCGCCTGAATTTTTGCCCACAACAGAAACACTGCAAAAAATTAAAGGCTCTTTTGTTCTATAATCCAAAACCATAAGTGACAACTTTGTCTGCCCCGAACATATATACACAAAAGGTAGAAGGATTAAGGTTATCAGATTTTTTTTCATAAGAGTGCAGATTGTAGTTGCATTTACATTGCTTGTTTTCAGTCGATTAACCTCTTGTCATCCCGATAAGTTTTAGAATGTATTGCAAACATAAAAAACATTTCTCAATTTTGCAACGACACGAAAATTCTCACAAACTCCCTTCGTTCGACGGTTTGAGATATTTATAATAATGAAAAAATGGATATTTATATTTATGGGATTATTATGCACAGCAATAGGTATTGTTGGAATATTCATTCCGCTTCTGCCTACAACGCCTTTGCTGTTGGCTGCGCTGTTTTTTTTCACTCATAGCTCTCCAAAACTAAAACGAAAACTACTGAGTTACAAAATGTTAGAAAAGTACGTAGAACCGTATATTAACAACCAACCTGTTCCAAAATCAACAAAAATTCGCACTATAATGTTTCTATGGTTGGCTCTGTCAATAAGTGCAATATTTGTATGTCACAAATGGTGGTTACTGCTAATATTACTTGCTGTTGGAATTGGAGTTACAGCACACATTGCGAAATTAAAGTAACTGGTCGTTTTTTAACTCTGACTGCTTTTTACGTGGCAATTTATTGAAAACCAAATCATAAGAGTGGTCGATTAATTCAACAATCAATTTTTTAGGAACTGAGCCGTCTATGAAAATCATATTCCAGTGTCTTTTATTCATGTGATATGCAGGCTGAATGGAGTCGTATTTCTCGCGCAGTTCTACCGAACGTTCTGGAGAGCATTTTAGAGAAATTACCAGCCTAGGTTCGTCCAACGGTATCATAGCGAACATTTTCCCGCCAACTTTGAAGATTAAAGTAACATCGTCGAATGGAAATTCTTCTGTAGTAAAGGGTTTTTGAATACAGTACTCGTGTATTGTTTCTACGTTTAACTCGTTGATTATCATAACGTTTTATTCAAATTAAGAGACTATGGTGTAAAAGTAAACTCACGGTATAAATCAAAACAGACAATCATTTTGCGATAATACCATTAAAAAAAATTACTTTTGCATAATAAACAACGCAAATT
>DAOSIN010000180.1:0-4713 GCA_035366675.1 Salinivirgaceae bacterium
CGCTATCGCTCTTTTGGACTATGTGTCTGTAACATCAGTATTTACAATTGTAAAATTTTAAAAAGATTGGACTATTTTAAAATTACAATTGGTATAAAAGTGTACACAAAGGATACTCAAAAAACAACACAGCCAACTAACTTATAATAAATTAATTGGCTGTGTTATGTAAATTTTTAATAAATATCACTATTCAAGAACAGTGCAAGGAATTTTTAAACTATTAAAACATGTATCCGACAGATAAAATAAATTGATTTGCTCTTTTGCTGAACTTATATTCTTGTCCACCAATTTTTAATCCGTCTCCTATTTTGCTTAATCCAAATTCGTATTTAATGTCTAAAGCAATTTTTCCAAAAATATTAACGCCAGCGTCTAATTGTGCACCCCAAACAGCTGTTCTGAATTTAGTTTCAGCTGTTTGGCTCTGACCTTCATTATTTATCGCTTCATTAACAATACCTGCAACTTCATCTTTATTTAGTAGATTGAATGAGGCAACTGGTCCAAGACCAAGACGAGCGGGACCTAATTTCATACCAACTATCACAGGAATGTCAATTCTCAGGTTGCGTTGTTTAGCAGATTTACTAAATTCATCTACCGCCTCTTTTCCAGTTTTGACTTTAACCTCACCTCCGGTTGTTGCAAACAAAAATTCAGGTTGGATATAAACTCCTGCTAAAGAAATTTGAGCAAAAAAACCTCCGTGAAATCCCAAAGGAGTGTTTGAAGCAAAATTTACAAGATATGTTGTGTCTTGTCCATTAACAGATTTTGTTATTTCTACTAAATCGGACATTTTCACTTGCGATGCGCTTGCTCCTACTCTGATACCATATTTAAAAAACTGTGCATTTGCTATAGATAAAGCTCCTGCTAAAACAATTAATAGTGTTAATTTTTTCATGTCTTAAAAATTTTATAGGTTTATAATATAACGTAATATTTTTATCGTAAACAGCAAAGTTCGATAAAATATTTCTACAAAGCAATAGATGTTTTGTGCAAAAAAACCGCCTGAGGACTTAATGCTCTATATGTCAGCAAGATATACACAAAATAAAAAATGTTAACGTTATGCTAAAAAATCCGACAGTGGAGACGGAGCATGCTCAGACTCTACAATTAAACAATTATTTTCCTATTTTTCTATACAACGTAATTGACAAATCATTGTTGAACTGCCCATTGTACTTAACTGGTTTTGGGGGAATATATTTTTTTGCAGCATCGAAAACTGAATATGTAAAACGTGCTTTTATACTCCAATATTCATTAATATTAAATCCAATACCTGCCGCTACAACAAAATCAAAATCATTGAATTCCGTAATATCAGAAGATTGCCAAAAACCATATATATATCCCTCCTCCTTTCCTTTTGTTAAGTATGCAATACCTGCACTGATATCAAACAAATATCTTTTGTAATGATATCGCAATGTTATCGGAACCTCAACATAGTTAAGTCTTAACCTATAATAGTCCAACTCTTCATCATTTGCGTTAAACGAGCTTTTACTTCCTTTTTGACGATAAGCAATTTCTAACATATAAGCAAAGTTTTCGCCAAAACGACGACTTACCCATGCTCCGCCATGCAATCCCGATTTATTGTATCCTCCATAACTATCGCCGTCAACCTGGGAGGTAATTGCACCTAACGAAAACCCAAATTCAAATGGGTGTTGGGCTTTTAATGTTACATTAAAACATAAAATTGATGAAAAAAGTACAGCTGTAGTAACAAAATATCTCATAAATAAAACATCAATTGCCCAAATTCATAAAAAAAACTTTTAACTCCTATAATTGAGCTTTAAATTGCTCTAAAAATCTTAAATCATTTTCAAAATATAGGCGAAGGTCTTTAATTTGATATTTAAGCATAGCTATTCGCTCTATTCCCATGCCAAAAGCAAAACCACTGTAAACCTCCGGATCGATATTCACACACTCCAACACATTGGGATCAACCATTCCGCAACCCATAATTTCTAACCATCCTGAGTGTTTACAAACATTGCAGCCTTCTCCTCCGCAAATTGTGCAACTAACATCCATCTCAGCCGAGGGTTCTGTAAACGGGAAATAGGAAGGTCTAAAACGTATTTGTGTTTTTTCACCAAACATTTCTTGAGCAAAAAACAGAAGTGTCTGTTTCATATCTGCAAACGAGACGTTTGTATCAATATACAATCCCTCTATTTGATGGAAAATACAGTGTGCGCGCGCTGATATTGCTTCATTTCGGAAAACCCTGCCTGGACAAACAACCTTTATTGGAGGACGTTGGCTCTCCATTGTTCTTACCTGGACAGAACTTGTGTGCGTTCGTAGCAAAATATCGGGGCGGCGTTGAATAAAAAATGTATCTTGCATATCACGAGCCGGATGCTCTTCGGGAAAATTCAAAGCAGAAAAAACATGCCAATCATCTTCCATTTCAGGACCATCTGCAATTACGTAGCCTAATCGAGCAAATATATCATTTATTTCTTTTCTGACAATACTAATCGGATGTCGCGAGCCCCAGTCGATAGGCGTAGCTGTACGTGTTAAATCTAATTTTGCTTTCGATTCAGTCGATTGCTCTAAAGATATTTTGGTATCGTCATATTTTTGTTGTAGAAATTCTTTTAATTGGTTGATATTTTGACCTATTGACCTCTTAATTTCAGGTTCAACAGTCTTAAAATCTTCAAAAAGCTGATTCAACAAGCCTTTTTTGCTTAAAAATTGAAGCCTAAACAGCTCTAACTCTGTAAGATTAGTTATTTGAAACTCCTCGGCTTGATGTTTTATATTATTAATTTTTTCTAACATAAAGGATAATTTTTCGAGCCACTAAAATAATTGATTTTTCGTTTATTGGCAAAAGTATATCAATTAACAATGAGCAAAGAGCAATTAACAATAATTGTTAAACCATTAAGGAGTTAAGGAATATTAAGTAGAGACGGAGAAGGCGGGGCATGCTCCGTCTCTACTTTTACTTTTTACCTTTTACCTTTTAACTCAAATTACATATATTTGTGGAAAGTTTTCAACATGCAGTTTCTTTATAACATAGGACGATATTTTGTTTTTGTTAAACGCGTGTTTGCCAAGCCTGAAAAACCTAAACTCTATTTACTCAATATTGTTAGAGAGATTTGGAATTTAGGTGTTGGCTCTTTGGGTATTGTTGCAATAATTTCAGTCTTCATTGGTGCTGTAATTGCTTTACAAACAGCTTATAATGTTACAAATCCGTTGTTCCCGCTTTATTATATTGGACTTGGTGTACGAGACAGCATGATGTTAGAGTTTAGCTCTACCATTGTTGGATTAATTTTGGCAGGAAAAGTAGGTTCGAGCATTGCAAGCGAAATTGGCACTATGCAGGTTACTGAACAGATTGATGCATTAGAAATTATGGGAATTAACCCTGCATCGTTTTTAATAATGCCCAAAACTATTGGCATGTTGATTTTCAGCCCTATATTAACTATTTTAAGTGTTACTATAGGTATCTTGGGTGGATATTTGGCTGTTCTTGCGACAGCAATTATACCGCTACAAGATTATCTGTTTGGATTGACATTAGATTTTGTTCCCTACTATTTAGTTTATTCAATTATCAAAGGATTGGTGTTTGCATTTATAATTACCACTGTTTCAGGTTATCAGGGCTATTATGCTTCTGGAGGATCGTTAGAAGTTGGTAAGGCAAGTACTCAGGGGGTTGTCTATTCAAGTATCTTAATATTAATATTTAACCTGATTTTAACTCAACTTTTATTAGCATGATAGAAGTTTGCTCGGTACGTAAAGCATTTAACAATGTAATTGTCTTGGACGATATCAGTGCCTCCTTTGAGAAAGGTAAGGTAAACCTTATTATTGGGCAAAGTGGCTCGGGGAAAACCGTATTGCTCAAAACTCTTGTTGGATTATTTGACCCCGACTCAGGACACGTATTGTACGACAATCGTAACTTTACCGAAATGAATGTCAATCAAAAACGTACTATACGCAAAGAAATTGGTATGCTTTTTCAGGGAAATGCACTATTCGACTGGGCTACAGTAGAGCAAAACGTTCGATTTCCACTCGACTTTTTTACCAATATGCCAATGAAAGAGAAGCAAAAGCGTGTTAGTTTCTGTCTTGAGCGTGTACAATTGAGCCACGCCACAAAACTAATGCCGGGCGAGTTGAGTGGTGGAATGAAAAAACGCGTAGCTATTGCACGTGCTATTGCACTGAATCCAAAATATCTGTTCTGTGATGAGCCAAATTCCGGACTTGACCCACAAACATCTACTGTTATTGACAATCTTATTTTAGAGATAACCAAGGAGATTGGAATGACCACGATTGTTAATACTCACGATTTGAACTCTGTCTTATCAATTGGAGAGACAATAATTTTTATAAAATCTGGTAAAAAGTGGTGGGAAGGGTCACGTGAAAATATTTTAGAAACTGATAATCAGGAGCTTCGTGAATTTCTCTTTGCTTCGGAGGTATTAAGGAAAACTTTAGTAGTTAAAAGTTAAAAGTTGTAGAGACGGAGCATGCTTCGTCTCTACTTCGATCGGTGACCGTTTTCGGTGGCTGAGCTTGTCGAAGCCACCATAAAGGGGTTATGGCGGTCACTTCGACAGGCCATTAGTTTTGCAAAGTGAATTTTACTTATTATTTTAGTTAGTAATAACTGAA
>DAOSIN010000181.1:0-4684 GCA_035366675.1 Salinivirgaceae bacterium
TTATACCGATTGGACAGCTACTATAGTCCAAACTTCACTATCGTTCGTTTGAACTATGTATCTGTAGCATCGGTATTTACCATTGTAAAATTTTAAAAAGATTGGACTATTTTAAAATTACAATTGGTATTATTTGCATTAATCAGAGTTAGACTTTACAAATCAATTTTCTTAAATTTGCAGAATAACGAAAAATGTAATTACTATAAAATGGAGTTGAAAAAAACAAATCCTATACTATCCATGACCGGCTTCGGTCGTGCGACAAGTGAATATAAAGGCAAACAATTTAATGTTGAGCTAAGATCATTAAATAGCAAGGGATTAGACCTAAACCTAAGAATGCCACCACTTTATCGCGAAAAAGAGCCGGAAGTGAGAGCTCTGTTGTCAGAAAAATTGATACGTGGGAAAATTGATTTTACACTACTCGTGGAGATGTCATCTACAGAGACCAAAACACATATAAACAAAGAGAATTTTATATCGTATTATAATCAGCTGAAAGAGATATACTCGCAGATAGGTGAGAGTATCAGTGATGAGGCTATTGCATCGATAACACGCTTCCCTGATGTTCTTGAAACAAAAAGCGAGGATTTAGAAATTGACGAATGGGAGATAATCAGCTCCACTATAGATAAGTCAGTTGAAGAGTTTATCGCTTTCAGGCAAACAGAGGGCGAGTCGCTACGCAACGATTTGATAAGTAAAGCCAAAAATATATCTGCTCTGAAAGAGAAGGTGTTACCCTTTGAAGCTCAAAGGAAAGAGATTGTTCGTGAACGACTGTTAAAAGCTATGTCGGAATTGGAAGAACCCTTAAAGTTCGACCCAAACAGATTTGAGCAAGAGCTGATTTATTATATAGAAAAATTTGATATTAATGAAGAGAAAGTGCGATTAGAGCAACATTTAGATTATTTTATATCCACCTTAAAATCGGGTGGCAATATCGGCAGAAAACTTGGTTTTATTGCGCAAGAGATTGGACGTGAGATAAATACATTAAGCTCTAAAGCTAACCATGTGGAGATACAACAGTTAGCGGTATTGATGAAAGATGAGTTGGAACAGATTAAAGAACAGGTACTAAATATATTGTAATGCAACAGAACGAAAAACTGATTATTGTAAGTGCGCCGTCAGGTTCGGGTAAAACCACGCTTATTAAACACCTAATGAGTCAATTGCCTATGTTTGAGTTTAGTATATCGGCAACAACACGCCCTATGCGCGAGGGGGAAACAGATGGCAAAGACTACTATTTTTTAACTGTCGAAAAATTTAAGAAATTGATTGAACAACAGCAGTTTATAGAGTGGGAAGAGGTTTACGAAGGACGCTACTACGGCACACTAAAATCGGAGATAACGCGCATTGCTAACAAGGGTAAAATAGCAATTTTCGATGTTGACGTAAAAGGCGGAATAAATATCAAGAAACTTTACGGCAGCAGCGCATTCTCTATATTTATCCAACCTCCTTCAATTGAAGTACTTGAAGAACGATTAAGAATTCGTGCAACCGATACCGAAGAGGACATAAGGGCACGAGTAAATAAAGCGGCAGAGGAGATGACCTATTCTTCCCAATTTGACCAAATAGTTGTAAATGACAATATTGAGGTCTCAAAAACAAAATTAGTTGATATCGTAAAAGAGTTTTTAGGAAAGTAGATATGGAAAAAAAACAGCAAATAGGACTATTTTTTGGAACTTTCAATCCTATTCATGTCGGACACCTGGTTATTGCTAACTATATCAAGGTTTTCGGTAATTTAAGTGAGGTTTGGTTTGTTGTAACTCCGCAAAGTCCGTTTAAAAAAGATCAAAGAATTTCAGACGACCGTAATAGGCTTGAAATGGTGCATTTAGCTATCGACAAATCACCAGGATACCGGGCAAGTGATGTTGAATTTAATATGCCAAAGCCATCTTATACAATTGATACAGTGACATATTTAAAAGATAAGTATTACAAACATAACTTCTTGCTAATTATGGGTGCCGACAACCTGCAAAGTTTGCACAAATGGAAAAACAGCACTGAACTTTTGCGTCAATGCCCTGTTTTGGTTTATCCACGTCCCGGATTTCCAAATGAAAATCCTCATATAGCAGGGGATATAAGAGTTATCGATGCTCCTTTAATAGAGATAAGTTCAAGTTTTATCAGGCAATCAATTGCAAATAATCAAGATGTGCGATTTTTCTTGCCTAACAAAGTTTGGAAGTTTATTGAAGATACGCAGTTTTACAGATAGATCTTGAAGTTAGAAGTTAGAAATTAGAAATTAGAAATTAAAAGTCGGTGAGCTTGGTCGCTGAGCGAAGTGGCAAAGCCGATGGCGTAATTCGTAATTTTTAATTGTTAATTGCTCATTGCTTATTGTTAGTTGCTTTTAACTCAATGCCTCTGTCAGTAAGCCTAATAAGTTGCTTTTTATATAAAGTTCCTATTGATTTTTTGAAAAGTTTTTTGCTCATATTAAAGTATCTGTCAATTTCTTCCGGTGAACTGTTGTCGTTAAAAGGTAAAAAGCCGTTTTCTGCATTTTTCAGCTTCTCTAAAATCTCCTCAACCGCATTATCGTGACCCTGATAGCCGTGAAGATTTAAAATTATATCAATTTTATTATCTGGTCTTATTTTCGACACATAACCAGTGGTTTGTTCTGCAATGTCTAACTTTCGATGCGTATGATCTAAATGCACCAACCCGATATAACGATTTTCAATAATTACGCTATAACCAAGTGGGGTTTTTCTATATACAATAATGTTTACCTTTTGATTTTTCTGCAACTCTATATCTGTGTTTGTCAAATAGTTATCAATTTTCTCTGAAGCAGCTAACCTTTTGGATTTTATGTCGATATAGAGTATCACGACAACTTTTTGTCCTATGCGGACTTCTCCAATCTGTTCGCGATGTGGTAATAGTAAATGTTTGTCTAATCCCCATTCCAAAAAGGCTCCAAATCTCGCAGTATCAACAACTTCGAGAACAGCAACTCTGCCAAACTCTATTAACGGTTTTTGTGTGGTGGCTATAACTCTATCTTCGCTATCTTTATAAACAAACACCTCTACCTCATCGCCCACAGCAAGATTTTCAGGAACAAACTTATTGGGTAATAGTATCTCTTCTTCCTGATTGTCAGATAAATAAAACCCCTGTGGAGTAATCTTAACTGCTTGCAGCTTTTGAAAATGTCCGAGTAGTGCCATTGCTGTGTTATTTGTAGTTTTGGTTGTAAAGGTACGGATACGCTTTGAATAAATAATTCAGTCGTAGGCTTGTTGTTACGATATCATTCCCCAAAATGTGCTCTCTTTTAATTTATATTGCATAAACTGTTTAAGTCTTTGGTTTTTAGGCAGTTCTAAGAACGGGTCTTCATCAATAAGTTCGTTTGCAACCTTTCGGGCATATTCCAAGATAGCGTGATCGCGACTTACGCCTGCAATTTTAAGCTCAAACGGGAGTCCACTTTGGCGTGTTCCATCTATATCGCCGTAGCCGCGAATTTTTAAATCTTCCTCAGCAATAATAAAACCGTCGTTGGTTGATGTAATTACATTAATTCGCTTTCTGCTTTCAGATGACAGCTTGTATGATGTCAACAAAATGCAAAACGACTGTTCCGAACCGCGCCCCACTCTGCCCCTCAATTGGTGCAACTGCGCCAACCCAAAACGTTCGGCGCTTTCAATTACCATTATCGAAGCATTTGGAATATCAACACCGACCTCAATTACAGTTGTGGCAACCATTATAGTAGCCTGTTTGGATATAAATTTCTGCATGGCAGCGTTTTTTTCATCGGCTTTCATTTTGCCGTGAACCATTACTACGTTTTCCTTTCCAAAATAAGCAGATGTTCTCTCGTATCCCTCCTCTAAGTTCTCATAATCAAAACTTTCTGATTCTTCAATCAATGGAAAAACAATATATATCTGTCGTCCTGCATCAATCTGCTCTTTCATAAACTCGTACAGCTTTTTGCGTTTAGTGTTGTAGTAATGCACAGTTTTAATTGGTTTACGTCCGGGAGGCATTTCGTCAATTATCGAAATATCCAAATCGCCGTAAAGGGTTAAAGCTAATGTTCGTGGGATAGGCGTTGCCGTAACTACAAGTACATGAGGAATTTGTCTCCCTTTTTTCCACAGCTTGGCTCGTTGGGCTACGCCAAAACGGTGCTGCTCATCGACTATAACCATTCCTAAGTTATCGAAAGTCACTATATCTTCTATTAAAGCGTGTGTGCCAATCAGTAGATGTGTAGTGCCATTGGCAAGTTTTTCGTGAATAATCTCGCGATCTTTCTTTTTGGTAGAACCTGTAAGTAAATCAACGTTAAAGCCCAATCCCGATACCAATTTTGATATGCTTGCAAAGTGTTGTTTTGCAAGTATTTCGGTAGGAGCCATAAAACAGGTTTGATAACCGTTATCGGCACACAAAAGAGATGCTAAAAGTGCCACTAAGGTTTTTCCGGAACCTACATCACCTTGTAGTAAGCGGTTCATCTGTTCTCCACTTTTGATATTTTCAAAAATTTCGCGTACTACACGTTTTTGAGCTCCTGTAAGTTCAAACGGAAGGTTTTGTTTGTAAAATGTGTTAAAAAAGTTGCCTACAACAGGCATTTTTATCCCATCAATGTTAGCTTTAC